>JABABO010000182.1 GCA_014238195.1 Kordiimonadaceae bacterium
ACATCACCCCGCACCCCGTGGGTTCCCCTTAAAGCCCCGACACAGATCCAGTCCCCACTAATCCCTTGGGCTTCACGGTCACTGACAGGCTTATGTTGCTGGTTCTCGTTCATTGCAGGCCAATCGCAGTAAAGCAATCAAACTTCTACTCAGCTGCTGTTTCCTTGGTTGCGTCTTCTGCCGGTGCGTCTTCTGCTGGTGCTGGTGCTGCGGCTTCTTTTGCAGCGTCTGCAAGGGCCTCTGCTTTTTCGCGGCGTTCTTCAGCGCGGTCGAGCGCTTTTTGCCCAGGCTTAGCTTTGTTGAGGTTAGAGCGTTTCTTTGCTTCCAACACACCTGCTGCTTCAAGCATACGTGAAACACGGTCAGAAGGTTTAGCGCCTTCGCTCAGCCATGCTTTCACTCGGTCAGCGTCTAACTTCACACGGTTATCATCATCTTTGGCAAGCATAGGGTTGTATGTACCCACTTTTTCAATATAGCGACCATCACGGGGAGAGCGCGAATCAGCTACAACAATACGGTAATAAGGACGTTTTTTTGCACCGCCACGGGCCAAACGAATTGATACAGACATTTTATTTTCCTTTTCTGAACTGGCTTTTGCCAATTTTGTAAGTTTAGTAATTAATAGTAAAAGTTATTTATTAAAGCCTGGGGGAAGCACACCGCCGCCCAAGCCGCCCAGACCACTAGGGCCATTAGGGGGGCCAGCTGGTCCCATTAAATTGCCCCCCATTAAATGGGAAAGATCGGGCATCTTGCCGCCCTTGCCCATTTTCGTCATTTTTTTCATCATCTTGGCCATTTGCATATGCATTTTCAAAAGCTTATTGACCTCTTGCACGCTGGTACCAGATCCAGCAGCAATCCGCTTTTTCCGACTTGCATTAATCATTTTGGGGTGTGTGCGTTCGCTCATGGTCATACTGCAAATGATGGCTTCTTGATGCTTGAAAATATTATCATCCATTTGCTGGCCTTGCATGGCTTGCTTGATTTTTCCCATACCCGGCAACATACCAAGTACGCCTTTCATGCCACCCATTTTTGACATTTGTCGTAACTGACCGCGTAAGTCATCTAGATCAAATTCGCCTTTAGCCATTTTTTTGGCTAGTTTTTCAGCGTCTTCTTTTTCGATTGTTTCAGCCGCTTTTTCGACAAGGCTAACGACATCACCCATACCTAAAATTCGGCTCGCAACGCGTTCGGGATGGAAATCCTCTAGGGCATCCATTTTTTCGCCGAAGCCAGCAAGCTTGATCGGTTTGCCTGTGACAGCTCGCATCGACAAAGCAGCACCGCCGCGACCATCGCCGTCCATCCGTGTCAGTGCAACACCTGTAATCCCGACTTGACCGTCAAATTCTTTGGCAACATTAACAGCGTCTTGACCCGTTAAACTATCGGCAACCAAAAGCGTCTCTAGCGGGTTTGCCACATCGCGCACTGCTTTAACTTCTGCCATCAGTGCGTCATCAAGATGCATGCGACCTGCTGTATCTAAAATAAGGACATCAAAACCTTGCAGCTTAGACGCTTCAACGGCGCGTTTAGCTATTTGAACAGGGTGTTGGCCTTCAATAATCGGCAGTGTTTTAACGCCGATTTGTTCCCCCAGAACGCGTAATTGTTCCTGAGCCGCTGGGCGGCGGACATCAAGCGACGCCATTAAAACCTTTTTCTTATCTTTTTCGGTTAAGCGCTTGGCAATTTTAGCGGAAATCGTGGTTTTACCAGACCCTTGCAAGCCGACCATCATGATGGCAACAGGCGGCAGACCAATAGTATTAATCCCGACGTGTTCACTACCCAGCATCGCAACCATTTCATCATTGACGATTTTGATCACCATTTGTCCAGGCGTGACGGATTTTAGAACATTTTGTCCAATGGCTTTTTCTTTCACCGATTTGATGAAATCTTTCACGACCGAGAGGGCAACATCCGCTTCAAGAAGCGCAACACGCACTTCACGTAGCGCATCGTTAACATCCGATTCTTTAAGGGCACCACGGCGCTTAAGTCCGTCGAAAATACCGCTTAGGCGATCTGATAAGCTATCAAACATATGTTGACCAATCTTTGATCATCGTTAAAAACCAATTTCCTTCAAAGCTTTATGACAAAACACAAAAACACCAGTGGGCGAAACTCGCTGACTGGTGGGCACCCTGAACATAACAGGCTAGGGCGCAGGTAAAGTGTCATTCCTTTGCGGAAGTTGGGGCTTGGTACTCCTGTAATATTCCCGTGTCAAGCTTTTCAGCAACTCACAGCCATCAGAGTAAAGAAATCTGAGTTCATGATTTATCACCAAGGCATACCGTTAGAGCTGTATATAGTTCTTCACGGTTAATGGGTTTGCCGATCACATCAAACATTCCCAGTGATTCATAACGTTTAACATCGCTCAGTATTGTATTAGCCGTCAGTGCTATTACGGGCGTTTGCGCTTTTTTACCGCCTAAAGCTTTTATCTGTTTGAACGCATCTTCGCCGCCCATCTCAGGCATTTGAATATCCATCAATATCACATCAAAATCACTCGTGTCTGTTTTAACAGTCTCCACAGCCTGAAAGCCGTTATCCACGCATATGACGTCCCAATCATCACGTTTGAGAAATTTCTTAATCAACATTATATTCACGGGATTGTCTTCGGCAATCAAGATGCGAAGGTTTGGCGGACAGGCCTCTAGCGCGCTTTTTGCGTCAAATCGATCGACAGTAGGGATTTGTTGTGCAGCAATTTCAAGGGTTATATGTAGTGTGAAGCAAGACCCTTTGCCAATTTCTGATTCAACTGAAATATATCCGTCCATCAAACGTGCTAGGTCTTGGCTAATCGCTAGGCCTAGGCCGGTACCCACATGGCGACGAGTAGCACTGGTGTCCAATTGTTCGAACCGTTTGAATAAATGCTTTAGATTATCTGGTGCTATCCCTGGCCCTGTGTCGCGAACAAAAAAATCAAAAACTATGTGATTTTGCTTTTTCACCGCATGGATGCCAGCTGTAATCCGCCCCTCGTTGGTAAACTTGATGGCATTACCAATAATATTAAGCAAAATTTGCCCTATTCGCGTGGAATCACCATTTACAATGAATATTTCTTCAGGAAATTCTAGTTCGGTGATCAGGTTTTTACCCGCGGCTTCTATCTGTAAAACTTCAACGATAACCCCAACAAGTTCCTTTGGATTAAACGCCCTGATATCTAAGTCTAACTTGCCTGCTTCTAATTTAGAAAAATCTAAAACATCATTTATAATGCGCAGTAACCCTCTGGCACTTAACCATGCTGTACGGGCTAATTTAGCTTGTTCGGGCGATAGATCAGTTTCTTGCAATATTTCCAACATGCCAATTACACCCGTTAAGGGTGTCCTTAATTCATGGGTGGTATTTGCTAAAAATTGACCTTTGGTTTCATTCGCCATATTAGCAAGCTGGGCTTTTTCCTCAGCCTCGGCTTTTTTTTCTACTATTTGTCTATTAAGCTGCTTTAACTGTGCGGAACGCTTTTTTTCCGCAATGGTTAACTCAATTTGACGGCGAATGGTAAAATATCTTTGCATAAAAGAAATGCTGGCGACGGCAACAGCGCCTACAAGCAAAAAAGCAAAATGCGCTGTAAAAGGACCTTCCAAGACAAAAAGGCACGTTATGAACATCATCACACTCAGTGTTGATACAAATAAATAAACCTGCGGCGAAATCACCATCAAGCCAAAAGCAAACACGGCTAGCGCACCATTGGTTAAGTGGATTTGATCGGGGATAAGCCAAATGTGGTAATAGGTATTAAAAAGGCCAATTAAACCCAGCGGAATAAAACTAATATGGTAATAGCGCGGCCTGACCCAGCCTTTATGCAAAACCCAGCGACAAAATAAAAAAAATAAACTGCTAGAGCCTGCCACTGCTGATAATATGACACCATTTTCGCCAGCAATGACAAAGGGGTGCATTAGGGCTAAAAAGCCATAATACCCAAAAAGCGCCCATAAAATTATCCTGAGATGCTTGCTGTACATTATCAGCATCAAAATATCTGTGCGTAACTCTGCTATACGCCCCTGATTAACGACGGGCCGTGTTTGGTGGATTGGCGATTTAGGTAAATTAGTCAGAATATCCCCAATCATCATTTAAAACAATTTGTGTCTGAATAGGTACAATCAATCTTAACATACTATACTCAATATAAAAAGGTTATTTTAAATCATAAAATATAGTAATAATTTAATATAATCTGGTATAATAATATAATAAATTGTAATGGTCATCATCTATTGAGAAGGTCTAAAAATCTGTACTAATTCTGCTGTAAATGACATTGCAAATGTGCACAGACAGTTCCGTAAATGGACTAAAAAAACGCATTTCCCAACACAAACAGTCTAACGCAGAGTCATGAACGCCCTTTACTCAATGGCTTCTTTTTTTAATATTAGTAATTTGTTATATAAAGAATTCTTTATTTATTAATAAATAGCTGTTATAAGCCTTTCACAAATGATGCACCTAAGTGTATCACGATCGCAAAACCCCTGATTACAAGCATTGGAATGGTTCGTCCATGTCATCCGGGGGTAGATGATAAATTAAGAAGGATCACCTGATGACCGATTTTAAAGTTGCCGATATCAGCCTTGCGGACTGGGGCCGCAAAGAAATTAATATCGCTGAAACTGAAATGCCTGGCTTGATGGCACTGCGCGATGAATTTGGTGTGCGCAAGCCGCTTGCTGGTGCGCGGATTGCGGGGTGCCTGCATATGACCATTCAAACGGCAGTGCTGATTGAAACATTGATAGCGCTTGGTGCAACTGTGCGCTGGTCATCATGCAATATTTTTTCCACGCAGGACCAAGCTGCCGCAGCGATGGCTGCAGTAGGTATTCCGGTATTTGCATGGAAAGGCGAAACCGAAGACGAGGCAGAATGGTGCATTCATCAAACGATTAAAGGCCCTGATAGTTGGACACCTAATATGATTTTGGATGATGGCGGGGATCTGACAGTCATGATGCATCAGGATTACCCCGATCTGATGGCTGATGTACGTGGAATCAGTGAAGAAACCACAACAGGTGTGATGCGTCTTTATGAAATGGCGAAAGAAGGCCGTTTGGCTGTGCCTGCGATCAACGTGAATGACAGTGTAACAAAATCAAAATTTGATAATTTATATGGCTGCCGCGAATCACTCGTTGATGGTATAAAACGGGCAACTGACGTTATGCTTGCGGGTAAAATTGCCGTTGTTTGTGGATTTGGTGATGTGGGCAAAGGATCAGCTGAGAGCTTACGCAGCCAAGGTGCCCGTGTGCAGGTCACGGAAATTGATCCCATATGCGCTTTGCAAGCTGCCATGCAGGGTTACGAAGTTGTCACGATGGAACAAGCCGCCAGTGTGGGTGATATTTTTGTCACTGCGACAGGTAACAAGGATGTCATTACGCTTGATCACATGCGGGCGATGAAAGACCGCGCCATTGTTTGTAATATTGGTCACTTTGATAGTGAAATTCAAATCGCTTCCCTGGAAAACTACGCTTGGGAAGAAGTAAAGCCACAGGTGGACGAAGTTGTTTTCCCTGATGGTAAGCGTTTAATCGTGCTCGCTAGAGGGCGTTTGGTGAACCTTGGTTGTGCCACTGGGCATCCTTCATTTGTCATGTCAGCAAGCTTCACAAACCAGGTCTTGGCTCAGATCGAATTGTGGGAAAATTATAAAAACTATGATGTGAATGTTTTTGTTTTGCCAAAGCATTTGGATGAGAAAGTCGCCAACCTGCATCTTGCACGCTTAGGTGCGACGTTGACAGACCTAACGACGGATCAAGCACAGTATCTGGGGCTTGATGTAGCGGGTCCATTTAAGCCTGAACATTATCGTTACTAAAGGGACAGGATATGAGCGAATATCTTTTTACAAGCGAATCGGTTTCCGAAGGACATCCTGATAAAGTTTCTGATCGCATTTCGGATGAAATTGTTGATCTTTACCTAGCCGCAGACCCATTAGCACGGGTTGCAGCCGAAACATTGGTGACAACAAATAAAATTATTGTGGCTGGCGAAGTTCGTGGCCCTGATAGTGTTACGCCTGCAATAATCGAAGATGCTGCTCGCAAGGCGGTAAAAGACATAGGCTACGAGCAAGAAGGCTTTCACTGGGAAAAGGCATCGTTTGAAAATCACTTGCATGCGCAAAGCGTTGATATCGCTGTTGGTGTTGATGCGCATGATAAGAAAGATGAAGGTGCTGGTGATCAAGGGATTATGTTTGGCTATGCCTGTACAGAAACTAAAAACCTGATGCCCGCGCCCATAGATTTTTCGCATCGGATTTTGAAATCACTCGCGGCAGAGCGTCATGCTAACGTCAATAGTATCCTTGAACCCGATAGCAAGAGCCAAGTCACACTGCGTTATAAGGACGGTGTACCAGTAGGGGCGACCAGTGTTGTTGTGTCAACGCAGCATAAAGCAGGGGTTAATCAAGATGATCTGCGTGAACTTGTGCGCGGGCATGTGGAAAAAATATTGCCCGAAGGTTGGATGTGCCCTGAGAAGGAATTTTATGTCAACCCAACGGGTATTTTCGAAATTGGTGGGCCGGACGGCGACTGCGGACTAACAGGGCGTAAAATTATTGTCGATACATACGGTGGTGCAGCACCACACGGGGGTGGCGCTTTTTCGGGTAAAGACCCAACGAAAGTGGATCGCTCAGCCGCTTATGCCAGTCGTTACCTTGCAAAAAATGTTGTTGCGGCAGGGCTTAGCAGTAATTGTACAATTCAGCTTGCTTATGCAATTGGGGTTTCTAAGCCTTTATCTGTTTATGTTGATCTATGGAGTGATGCGCAAGTTGATCCGCATCATGTTGCTGATGTTTTGCAACAACTGGTCGATCTAAGCCCACGCGGCATTCGTGAGCACCTTGGCCTGTCGCGCCCCATTTATGCACGCACAGCTGCTTATGGTCATTTTGGTCGTGATACATCAGAAGATGGCGGTTTTTCTTGGGAACGCACAGATTTAGCAGATCGGTTGAAAGCTGCCTTTGGGGCTTAAAGCCATAGAGATCACAGCCATCCTGCGAAAATAAGTATATAGCCAATGACGGTGAATTTTGATCACCTTATTTGGCTATAAGTCTTTGTGTCGGTTCGACTTATCCCAAGTGCTCAGGGAATAATAAGATCATTATTCATTGGTCTCGCTAAAGCTTATGTAAAAAATTGTCACGGCTATGCGCTTTTTTTGTTCGCGCATTGCCCTTGGATGCTTTAAGCTGGCTTGGGATGTGAAAGCATGAATAAAGGTGTGGCTTTCTATGGAATGGTCCGATACTGCAATCATTATCATTGCACTTATTATTTGTCTGATTTGGGCTACGATTGTGCTCATTCTAGTGCGCCGCCTGCAACACTTGCAAGGCAGGTTCGCCAGACAAAAAGATACAATTGATCTCTTTGACACTGTCATGCGCTCTGACCATCGCTATCCAATCTGGGTATGGCCTGATGGCCGCATCCAAGCAGGACAAAATACTTTATCTATTCTTGGAATGACTAAAAAAATCACCCATATTTCCGACCTGATTGATTTGACTGAAACAAAAAAACAAACCGTGGGCTTAAATCAACATGCTATTGATTTAATTATGGCTGCACTGAACGAAAAACAAGCCTTTGAACCAACATTGTTGATAGAACAAGGCCCAGCGAAAGCAACGTTGGTTTTAGATATGCAGCTACTGGACAGAGTTAATGATCAGTGGCCACAGGCTATTTTATGGATTGAAGAAACCAAAAATTTACATTTGAAAACTTCGCACCGACAAAGTGTCACGGAATATGAAACCCGATTAAATGAAGCTCTAATGTGTTTGGACCGTTTGCCTTTTCTATTCTGGGTGCGAGATGCAAAACAGCAACTTCTTGATGTTAACGAAGCGTATGTGAAAGCCGTTGAAGGAAATAGCATCGCTGACGTGCTTAAAACTGGGACCGAATTTTTTGATATAAAAGCAATAGACGATTCTAAACAGACCCTATCAAAACAACAGATCATCACAGCTACGCACGTTGCCGTTATGGAGGGTAAGCGTAAAAGCTTCACAGTGACCAATATTCCCTTAGCAGGGAACATGGTTATGGGTGTTGCAGTGGATAAAACGCGGGAAGAGGATGCCTTATCAGAATTAACCCGTGTCCAAGAGAGCCAATCAGAAACTTTAAATCGCTTAAGTAGCCCCGTGGCGATTTTTGGGCCAGATCAGTCCTTACGTTTCTTTAATAATGCCTTTATGCGCTTGGTTAAATTGCCAGAGGCTTTTTTATCAAATTCTGTAAGTCATAGCGAGTTGTTAGATGCAATGCATGAGACACGGCGTTTACCTGAACAAGCTGATTTTAGGGCATGGAAAATCAAAATTCTAAAGCAATATACAGACCTTCTTGAACCCTTTGAAGACATGTGGCACCTGCCAGATGGGACTGCACACCATGTGGTGACTGAGCCGCACCCCCTTGGTGGTTTGTTGATATTGTTTGATGATGTCACTGACCATTTGGCATTGGAGCGTTCCTATAACACACTCATCGCCGTTCAAGAATCAACGTTAAATCATATGACCGAGGGTGTTGCCGTTTTTGGCTCTGATGGTCATATTAAGCTATCAAACCCAGCTTTTGAAACGATGTGGCAATCCCCAGCACATGTGGGGGCCGGCGGGGAGCATGTAACAGATTTAGTCACTCACATCCAACTGGCAGATCATTTAGGCCAACATCAAGGGAAAATTAATCAGAAACTTAAATCGGACCTGCCCATATGGGTATCGGAACGCCAAAGCAAAGCGGGCCGTTGGAAGCGGGCCGATGGAATGGTCATAGATTATGCCTTAGTTCCGTTACCCGATGGCAGCATGATGTTAACACAAAATGATATAACAGATAGTTTCCAAATTGAATCCGCTTTGCGGGAACGCTCAAAGGCACTAGAGGCTGCCGACCGTTTAAAAAGCGAATTTATCACGAATATGTCCTATGAACTAAGAACGCCGCTCAACAGTATTATAGGCTTTTCTGAAATGTTACAGCAGCAAATCGTTGGGTCAGTAACCGAGCGTCAATCGGAATATTTAGGCAATATTTTGTTCGCGTCTGCGCAGCTCAAAGATATGATCTCAACTGTCCTAGATCTGGCAGTGCTGGAAGCGGGGGAGATGGAGCTTGACCGCGGCAGTGTTGATATTGATGCCCTCGTTCAGAATGCGATTAAACTTTCCCATGATGCCGTTCTCAAAAATCACGTTTCCGTTCAATATTCACCCCATTCTGATATTGGCACGATCATCGGTGACGAACGTCGTATTAAACAAGTGATGTATAATATGTTAACTGCCCTGTCCGAACTTGGTGCGCCTAATACTGCTATGAATATTATCACCAGCGCGAATGATGACTGTATATTCATTGATGCCCTATTGGATCACTGTACTTTAGCCACGTCTGAACGAACAGCACTTATCCGCACAATTGAAGCAGGGAGCATGTTACAAGGGGGGCGCGGAACAGGTCTTGATTTGGCGCTCGTGCGGTCAATAATTGGTTTGCATCAAGGATCAGTTGCATTGAAAGCTGCAAAGACTAAAGGTCTTAACCTTCATATTAAATTGCCGCGCGACACGTCTGACACGTATCAAGAAACGGGGATATAAGTGAACTCTGATCCCTTTTTAGTGAAAGAATACATGCAGGAAAGTGATATTGTTAGCTTTGCGTCCGTTTTGGGGCCTGCGCTAAAAGCGGGTGATTTAATTGCTCTGGTCGGGGATTTAGGGGCTGGAAAAACCACACTTGCAAGGGCGCTTGTCCGTATTTGTGTAGGCGTAAAAGATGCTGAAGTCCCAAGCCCAACATTTAATCTGGTGCAAGACTATGAACATACGAATGGAACACAAATTATACACACGGATCTATACCGACTTGAACACAGTGAAGACGTTTATGATTTGGGTATTGATGACATCAGGCTAGACGTGATTTTGATTGTTGAATGGCCTGACCGTATGCCAATTGATTGGCAGGAAAACTGCTTACTCGTTCAAATTACTGACAGTGGGACTGCTGCACGCAAACTCACTTTTGGTGGTAGCAAGCAGTGGCAAGATCGCTTTCGACATTTGGGTTTACTATGACAAATCGAGATATCCATTTAAAGTCTTTACGGCAATGCGTCCCTGCTATTGTGCTGGCGGCGGGCCTAGGCCGCCGGATGGGATCGCTTAGTGATACAACCCCCAAACCGCTAACTGTCGTTGGTGGTCAAAGCTTACTGTCGCGCATCATTGACCAATTTAAAGACCTTGCAGCACCGCAAATATGTGTGAATGTACATCATCACTCAGATCAAATCCAAGCCCACCTTAGTGCAGATCATGCTGCTGGTCTTATCGCATTTTCCGATGAACGCGAGGGACTATTAGAAACAGGTGGCGGCGTTAAAAAAGCACTAAAACTTATAAAGGGTCATTCCAAGTATGTGTTTGTGTGCAATAGCGATATTTGCTGGATTGATAAACATCAAAATATGAACGCACTCGGTTTGATGCAGGCAGCGTTTAATTCTGATCGCATGGATGCTTTGTTATTAATGGTGCCAACACCTAAGGCACTGGGATATGATGGCGTAGGTGATTTTTTTATGGGTACTGCAAAAGCAGAAGTCCCTCGCCCTCTCACCTTTAGGGGTAATGCTAAGACCGCACCTTTCATGTATGGCGGCATTATGTTGGTGGACCCTTCCCTTTATGATGGAACACCAGAGGGGGCTTGGTCGAACCGTCTGATTTTTCATAAAGCCTATGAGGTTGGTCGCCTGATGGGCATGACGTTACCCATTCACTGGATGCATGTTGGCACACCATCAGGTATACAGTTGGCAGAAGACGCTTTCAATCGACTTCACGATAAAGCTTCAATATCATGACAAAACTGGATATTTATACCATCCCACCCGAATGTGCTTTTGCGGATTATTTAGCGCGCGGGTTGCTTGAGCTGGCAGACTATGATCAAAGTAAACTTTCAAGCTTTACTGTATTGCTGCCGAACAGGCGTGGTGTTGTGGCCTTGCGTGAAGCTTTATTGCGCTTGCTTGGCAGTCAGGTCATGCTATTGCCTATCATGCAGCCTTTGGGGGATGCTGATGAAGAAGCTGTGACTTTCAAGGCTCAAGGCCTTGGCCACACTGTGCAAACACTATCCCCAGCCATCCCTATGAAACACAGACATTTGATTTTAACCAGATGGTTGAAGCAAACGCCTTTGTTGGCAGCATCGCCTTCTTATGCACAAGCTTGGCGGCTTGCGGGGGAACTTGCACACCTTATAGATAATATTGATACATACGATATTGATAAAAAATCTTTTGATACATTAGTACCAGAACATCTTGCCAGCCACTGGCAACTCACACTTGATTTATTGAATACCGCATTTGAATTTTGGTCAGGGCAATTGCATAGCCTAGGTTATATCAATCCAAGTGCAAGGCGTAATCAATTACTGGATATGATGGGGCAGGTCTGGGCTACAAATCCCCCAAAGGGTCGCGTGTTTGTTGCTGGAACCACTGGCAGTATCCCTGCGACACGCAAGCTATTAAAGCATTTAAAGGCCG
>JABABO010000210.1 GCA_014238195.1 Kordiimonadaceae bacterium
ATCACCTTATTTGGCTATAAGTATTTGTGTCGGTTCGACTTATCAATGAATAATGATTTCATTATTCATTGGTCTCGCTATATATTGCCCCAGGCAAGCCGCTGCAGAATGGATTTGTAGAAAGCTTTAATGGCAAACTGCGGGATGAATGCCTCAATGAAACGTTGTTTACCTGCCTGCCGCATGTTCGCCAAGCCTTGGCTAATTGGCGGCATGCTTATAACCATGTCAGGCCCCATTCCAGCTTGGACGGCCCCAGCCCAGTGCAGGCACTGCAAAATAAAAACGAAAAATCATTATATGGGCATGCCCATATAATGATTGCAAAAGATCAAAACTTTAATCATAAATCAACGACAAGGACTCTACGCATGAATGGAGGAACTTTGGGGCGAAGGTCATAGAATGAGAAAGATTATCGCCATATTGCGCGATTTCAATCAAATCTTTTTCGGCAGCGCTTGTTAATCTATATTTAGACATGTTTTTTGGCTTTTTCTGCAGCTCGTGCGGCCTCCCATATTTCATCAATAGTTTTACCGCTAAATCCACTTTGTTCACCCTGGACTGGCGCGGTGTGAATAGCGGCGATTTCTTCTGGTGTTTCTTGCTCCTGAATTTGGCGCTCGCGGATCAAATCGCGGACGACTTCGCTTTCATTACCAAAATGCCCCGTTGCAATTTGAGACCTAATCCAGCTAGCTTGCTGGTTTGTGATGGATATACTTTTTTTGACCATTGCCATTTTTGTTCTCCAAAGTTTTAGTAAAAATTACTACTAGGTAGTATAATATACTCCGATTGTTTCATCAAGAAAGTTAAATTTTAATAGTTGATTACCTAGGGGCAGGTAATATTTTGACGTTGAACGTCAAAATATGAGCAAAAGGTTTTCATTGATGATGCATAGCGGCCTCAAATATGATCAAGAACTGTTCATGAATGATGCACCCTGCTTCATCTAGGTTGATGCAACATGGTTCTCAGCTACACATCTGAGTAAATGAGTAATTACTCATTTACTCATTGTTTTAAAAATGGGCCATGAATATCTTTACATTACTAATAGTTTGGTATATACACTGTATATACAGAAGGAAATTATTATGCAAGCTGCATCTGAAAATAAAACGTCACTCATCAATGTTCGTGTTGGAGCCAAAGAAAAAGCAATTATTCAACAAGCATCAACTTTGTCTGGGATGAACATGAGTGCTTTCATTTTGAATGAAGCACTTTCATATGCCAAAAAAATACTTGAAGAAAAAGGCCAGATGATTTTAGACGATGAAGATCGTGTAGCATTCATAAATGCTTTTTTAGAGCCACATGAACCAACACCATACATGAAAGACGCTTTGAAAAAATACAAAGCTATATGATTTCAGGAAAATGACATTCAACCCAAATGTTGTAAAGCTGGAAAAGCGCCATGATCGTGATGCTTTTGATTGTGGCAAAGCCTCTTTAAACAATTATCTTCACCGTCATGCTAGACAAGACATGAAACGCCGCCTTGCTGCTGTATTTGTTCTTCAGAACAAAATTGAAAGCGAAGTCATGGCTTTTTATGCATTGTCGCAAATGAGTGTTGATGCTGG
Source organism: Kordiimonadaceae bacterium (assembly GCA_014238195.1). Lineage (GTDB taxonomy): Bacteria > Pseudomonadota > Alphaproteobacteria > Sphingomonadales > Kordiimonadaceae > JABABO01. Next base: position 1,602 of record JABABO010000210.1, read on the forward strand.
TGATCTAACAAAATTAACAGCCAAAGGATTGCCGCAATTACGTCCTGTTCCTTGTACTCTTTTGGGGCAATTTGCTGTGGATAGAAAATTCAAAGGTCAAGGCATCGGTGGCTGGATGTTAAGCCATGTTTTTCACGAAGTTGTCAGCCACGCTAAAAATATCGCTTCATTTGCACTTATCGTTGATGCCGTTGAAGATGATGCAGTTAGTTATTGGCGGCATTGTGGTTTCATCACCATGCCCAACACCCCAAATAAACTGTTTCTGTCAATCAAAACAATTGAGAAGTGGATTTCAAACTAAGGGGCAAAGAGTGATTTAATGCTTGCGTTTACTCATTTAAGTAAGTGAGTATTTGAGTAAATACTCAAATGTGTAAATGATCACTGTGAAAGCAATGCTTCGGCTGGAACACCCCATTCTTTGTAGAGTAGTTTTGCTTGTGTAATTGAAACAGGGCGTTTTTTATTCATCAATTCAGACGCCCGCGCAATACCGATCAATTTTCTAAGATCTTCCAAACTGTACCCTTTTTGGTCCATGATGAATTCAATAGCGCTCACAGGGTCAGGATCATCCATTGGGTACCGTATGTCCTCATAGGCTTCAACCATGATCATAAGGACATTCAGTTCTTCACCTTGGGGGGTATGATTGTCGGCTTCCCAAAGGTCTTCAATCCTAGACAAGGCCGCTTTATAGCTTTTGTCATCATTCACAGGAGTAATCTTTATAGTACTCATTTTAAACCTCCGTTACGTCTATTTGGTCATAGTCGGTGTGTGTTCCTATGAAACGTAGGAAACCGCGACCATATTTGTATTGAAACTTCACGACTAGACGGTAATGGCCGCCCTTAATGTTAAAAACCACACGATTATTGCCGACGATGCTAGCCTTAGGAAAGGTTTGCTTGACAGCAATGGGACTAGACCATGTTGCTTTTTTAGCAATTTTCCACCAAGTATCCAAATGACTTTTTGAATCTGAGTGCTTTAAGCTAAATTCATTCAATGTGTATCGCGCGATTATTCTCATACATGTATTATTCCATAATGGAATATGGAAAGCAAGGGTTTATTTTCCAATTTGGGATAGTTAAGAATTAGATTTCAAACTCAGGGCAAAGAGTGATTTAATGCTTGCGTTTACTCATTTACTCAGCAGGGATATCCATATGATACTTGCAATATTGAACCCGAAGGGGGGCAGCGGAAAAACGACTGTCAGTACCAACTTGGCACAAAGCCTATTAACACAAGGGTACAAGGTTTTGCTTGTCGATTCAGACCCTCAAGGTTCAGCACGAGATTGGCACGCTGCCACGGAAAATAATGAACTGGCGATTGTGGCCGTAGACCGAGCCAACAGTTACTGTAGAAGAATGGAGTGATAAAAATGCTTAAACCAACACGCCCAAGCAAAGCCACAGATACAAAGGCCAGTTTGTTAAAAGATGTAACAGATCAAGTTGAACCTGAAAAACGGCTCAATGTAAATGTGTCTAAAAGCTTATACGGCCAAATGAAAAAGCACGCCTTTGATGAAAACAGAAGCATTAGCGAAATCACCCGCGAGCTTTGGATTGAGTATTTGAGTAAATGAGTAATTGCTCAAATATTTGAGCGCATTGTGTGCTAGCTTGAAGTAGTTTCCATTTTAGTGACGGTCATTTTAACATGACAGCCAAGCTTGTTTGAAATCCGCACGAGCCGATCAAGCGTAAATTTTGAAAGCTGGGCATTGCGTATTTTTGAAATATAGGAATAGTCTTCACCCACTAAGTTACCAGCCGCACGGACTGTTAGCTTACGACAATCAAGCACACCGATAATCAGCAAATAGATTATTGACATGGTATCACTATTAATACTATAATGAGATATGAGCAAGATAGAAAAAATTGTCAAAGAGATGCGGAAGTCACCGCAAAATGTGCGGTTTTCCGATCTGGCCGCGTTGTGCAGTCATTATTTTGGGAAACCAAAGAATAACGGCACAAGCCATCATGTTTACAAAACGCCTTGGCTGGGTGATCCACGTGTAAACATCCAAAAAGGTAAGGGTGGAAAGGCAAAGGCGTATCAGGTGAAACAGGTTTTAGCAGCCATAGCGAAAATGGAGGATATACAAGATGATTGACCACAAACACTATACCTATCGCGTCACATGGTCAGCAGAAGACGGGGAATATGTTGCGCTATGCGCGGAGTTTCCTAGCCTGTCTTTTCTGGCAGACGGAAACGCGAAAGCCCTTAAAGGGATGGTTCAACTGGTTGGGGAGGTTGTCGAAGACATGCTCGACACGGGCGAGACTGTGCCTACACCGCTTGCAACAAGAGAATATAGCGGTAAGTTCCAGCTTCGCATCCCGCCAGAAACGCACCGTCATTTAGCCATCAAGGCTGCAGAACAAGGCGTAAGCCTAAACCGTTATGTATCGTCAAAACTGGCTTAAATCTCCCTGAATATATGGGTGTTTACCCCATTAAATATGGGGGATTACCGGCGAGCGTGTACAGATTGATCACATGACGACAACCAAAAATAATGTGACATACAAGCATTTTCAAGCGTGGGATCGACGGTCAAAATTCCTCCATGCACGAGTGTATTACAGAGCAAATGCAAAATCTGCAACGCGATTCTTGAGAGACTTATAGCGAGACCAATAAATAATGAACTCATTATTTATTGGTCTCGCTATATATACGCAATCAGGCGCTGGCTTAATTGACCCATACCCTAGTGTCATAGAATGCATCTTAGGACACAATTAGTAATTGAGCTTTATAGATAACCTTATGGCTCATGCAAAACATATAAAAATACAAACTTCGATTGCTTTAACTCTCCTATACATAGGTGTAATGGTTACATCAATCCCATTAGCAGCCATTTCTGAAATGGAAGGCTGCATTGAATATGTGACGACTATCAAAGGCAGCTCCTTAAATGGTCACTTTTTTGAAGGCGATGAAATTAGGGTCAAGCCTATTCATTGTGGATTACCGAAGTTTGGTGATTTTGCGGTGTTTCAAGGTGTAGGCCGCGCCGATGGATACCATGGCCCCGCTATAAAACAGGTTTGGGGTATACCAGGAGACACATTGGTTATCCGCAGTAATGGAACAATGACCATCAATTCTGTACTGGCACTGACACCACATCATAAGCCATATTATTTGCGTGGCCTTACCCTGAAAAAATTTAAACGATTTGAAGGGGTATTGGATGGATATTTGTTGCTAGGTCATCACGCAAGTTTTGATTCGACGATATTTGGCTTATTAAAAGCGCAATACTTAACGGGTGTTGTCACACGTAATCAATCACGAAAATATCGCCATCAGCATAATTTACCACCCCCATATTAATTTAAGCGAGTTAATTTTTAGGTGTATTAACGTAACTTAAAGAAATTTTATTCATTCTTAGGCTTGTTGAAAAATAAGTCACAAACGGGATTGAATAAAAAATGAGCGCAAGTAATACACACTATAATCAGGGTGCAGCAATTAATACTGTAAGTTTATCTGATAATGATCTGATAAATGGTATTGTTTACGACACACGTTATAAATCAGATTTTGGTAGCCCTCTCACTACTATAACATACAGTTTTCCCAACAGTAGCAGCCAATGGCACTTTAGTAATACACGCGGCTATGCTACAAATGGTTCATCAGAACCTAAAAGCGGATTAGAATCACTGGATACGGAGTCACAGCAATTTATTCGTGACTTATTATTGGATGTTGAAAAATTCGCCAATATAGCTTTTATGGAAGTCCCAGATGGGGGTTCCAGTGCTGGTACAATTCGCATCGCATGGACTGAGATTGATGAAGCAAGCACCGTAGCTTACGCATTTTTACCAGGGACACTACCGATTTCAAGCGACATTTGGCTGTCTACACGGGCTTTATCTACCGATCATGCGACCTATGAAAACACAATAGCCCATGAAGTTGGCCATGCACTTGGTCTTGTACATCCATTTGATGATGACGCCCCCTTTACTGCGCTGGACAGTGCCTACGACGGCACGGACTGGACAGTTATGAGCTATGAAGTCTCTGCAAGACACCCCGATGCTGTCTGGGCGGATTTATACCCATCAGGTTTTATGTATATTGATATATTGGGTCTTACTTATCTTTATGGTGATAATTTTAATGGGACATCTGGGGATGATACCTACACATATTCTCAGTCCGAGCGTTACTATGAAACAATATGGGATACTGCGGGCGTAGATAAGATTGTTGTCAATGGCGGAAGTGCTGATGTCCAAATTAATCTGACGCCAGGCAGCTGGTCAAATGTTGGTACCACGATCAATTACTGGGGCAAGGGGAAAGATTTTTATGAAAAGGAAACGCTTTATATTCCTGAAGAGGCGACGATTGAGCATGCCACTGCATCTGGGGGGGATGATGTCGTAATTGGTAATGATGCTGACAATCTACTACTCGGAAAAGCTGGTGATGACACCTTAATAGGGAGCGATGGTCATGATACTCTCAGCGGCAGCGGTGGGGATGATTTTATCATTGGCGATGGGGGCGATGGGGGCGATGGAGATGATCGGGGTGATGGGAATGCTGATGGTGAAGATAAGCTATCGGGCGGCGGCGGAGATGACACATTGATAGGGGGAAGCTGGGACGATGGTCTCGTGAATGATAATGGCGTTTTTGAATTCGGAGAAGCCATAACCACCAACAGTATGTCTGATCAAATCTGGGCTGGTGCAGGCGATGATCTACTTATTACTGGGGCTGGTGATGATAGATTAGGGGGTGGTCCTGGCCATGATGAAATATACAGCGGGGCTGGAAATGACGTTATTTTTTCCTCTTCTGGGAATGATTATGTGCAAGCAGGTGCTGGTGATGATGAAATTTTTAGCGGCAGCGGTGATGATACAGTGTCTAGCGGTTCAGGTGATGACACGCTATGGGGCTGTGCTGGTGATGACCTTTTAACCGGTAATGAGGGTGTCGATGCCTTCATTTTTGCGGTTGGAAACGGAACAGATACTATTACCGATTTCGAACTTGGCGAAGATATTCTTAATTTGGGTGCGGTTGCTACCAATTTTACAGATATAGCCGCAGTTATTACCGCCTCGATCAATACTGAAGGTGGTTTACAGATTAACACAGGTGCCGGCACGTCTATCATTCTTGAAGGATTGACAGTATCAGATATCGTCCAAATGAATATTGATCTCACAAGCGTATTCTAGAGAGAATAAAAGTGGGTACGGCACCAATGGCCGTATTCAGTCCTCCTGATTGCGATGTTTCGCCCAAGATTTGTTTTGGCCTGCCTTGGACCACTCTTGCTGAGTCGGGTGTTGGTATACAGTTGTCCGTGGGCGGGATAGATTACTTCCAAATGTAGGCTGGGATTATTAAAATTAGCCAAAACCAAATTAATGAGACACTTTCCTAAAAAGAACAGAGCGCCTTCAAAGGCATGATTGAGTAACGATCATGTGGCGATCCCACGAGGACTCGAACCCCGAACCTACTGCTTAGAAGGCAGTTGCTCTATCCTGTTGAGCTATGGGACCGCTTGAATAGCTCTTAGCGTAGGCTCATCAGAATTGAAATAAGAAAATGTCAACAGACAGATTTTAATATTAAAGCAAAAACCCGAACCATTAGGTTCGGGTTTCTCACAATGACTTAAACGTTAATCCTTACTGGGTTATAAGGTAGTTTAAAGCCTTAATCAGCGATTGCTGAAATAATGGTCGGGGAGACAAGATTTGAACTTGCGACCCCCTGTACCCAAAACAGGTGCGCTACCAGGCTGCGCCACTCCCCGGCGCGCTGATGGATATAGGTTCTACTGGATGCTAACGCAAGTAAAAAGTATCTTCATCAGTGAAAAAGAGCAATAATTATAATGTAATTTATAACAGATTGGCTCAGAGTAATATAGTTTATTCATCCCCCTCATACAAACCAGCTTCGCCGTACATATCTTTGTGAACAATTTCCATCATCATATCTGGGCGACTAAGTGCTGAAAAACCTATTTTTTCATACAGTGTATGGGCATCACTAGTCGCCAGCATGTACCGCCGTAAACCGCTTAAATCAGGATGATTGATAATTTTTTCTATCATCCATATACCAATGCCCTGCCCTTGAAACCCATCCAACACATAAACATCTGCCATATAAGCAAATGTCGCATAGTCAGTAATCATCCGTGCCGCACCTATTTGCTGGCCTAAACTGTCGAACAAACCAAAAGATAATGAATTTTGGAAGGCACGTTGCATGGTTATTAATGGAATTCCTTTTGACCAATAGGCTACCCCACTTAAATAATTATGCACAGCTTGCCAGTCAAACTGAGTTTGATTCGTTGTTAACAAGCATCCACTGGTATGCCCCCACTGCATCACTTTACCTTTCATGATTTAGGGTACTAGCCGGTTAGGCTTTTTTTTGCCAACCACCCATTTCTGATTGCTGCCAGTACGAGAGATCAAAACCTTGGTCCTTATAAGCCTTCCAATGTTCTCGCGCTTTGGCAACAATAGTCTCGCTACGGCCATCAAACATATAGAACACGCGCTCAAAATCTGATACATCATCGACCTGAGTATTATTAATCAGGGTGACTATATTCGCTTGATTATTATTGGCACCACTGACACTGAGTAGGATTTTTTGGTCTTTTGGGTGATCGCAGTCTTCCTTGTCATGGGGTAAAAAACTGCTTGGATCATAATCCCATAGAACTGTGTCCATACTGTCCATTAAGGCTTGGTCTGGCACTTTAACAAGCGCTCGATACCCATGCTCTACCGCCTTCGTCAACAACTTAGGTAATGAGACCTCAAGCGGTACAGCCGTCAGGTGATAGAACATAATATCGGTCAAGTGCACTTCTCTTTTAAACGGTTATCATTATACACTGGCATTATTCTACATCGGCATTATCTGAGACTAACTCTTATGCCTCGAAATTATCAGCAACATATTTATCAAGCATACGCACCCCAAAACCCGTGCCACCCTTTTCGCTGAGGGGCAAGTCTTTCGACGACCAAACTGTGCCAGCAATATCAATATGGCACCAAGGCACATCATTGGTGAAGCGTTTTAAAAACTGTGCTGCGGTTATAGACCCAGCACCCTTTCCGCCCACATTTTGCATATCAGCAACATCGCAGTTTATCTGCTTGTCGTATGCTTTATGCAGGGGTAAGCGCCAAACCTTGTCACCAGTATCGTAACCTGCCTTGGCTAAGCCTGCCGAAATATCATCGCTATCTGTAAAAATGCCTGCATGTTCATTCCCCAAGGAAACGATTATTGCCCCTGTCAATGTCGCAAGATCAATCATTTGGCTCGGCTTAAAGCGATCCTGCGTATACCAAAGCGCATCAGCAAGCACTAATCGGCCTTCAGCATCTGTATTAATGACTTCAATAGTTTGCCCTGACATGCTTGTCACCACATCCCCTGGGCGCTGAGCGTTCCCATCGGGCATATTTTCAACAAGACCAATAGTCGCAACAACATTAACATTGGCTTTGCGCCCTGCAAGAGCTTTCATAAGGCCAACGACGGTGCCAGCACCACCCATATCCCATTTCATTTGTTCCATGCCAGCACTTGGCTTTATTGAAATTCCGCCCGTGTCAAAAGTAACCCCTTTGCCGATAAACGCAATAGGTTGCGCGTCTTTGTCATCACTGCCATTCCAACGCATGATCGCTAACTGGCTTTCTCGACGTGACCCCTGCCCGACACCTAATAATGATCCCATCCCCAGCTTGGTCATTTCTTTTTCACCAAGCACTTCAACATCTATGCCGATCTCTGTTAGTTTACGCGCTTCGTCAGCAAAACTTTCTGGATGTAAGATGTTTGATGGTTCGCTCACTAGGTCACGGGTCAGAAACACCCCTTCTACCACAGCACGGCGTGCCTCAAACGCTGTAGCGGCTTGATCATCCACTGTCCCAACTGTTATTTCAGACAAAGTGGGCTTCTTAGAGTCTGGTTCCTTTGTGCGATATTTATCAAAACGATATGATCGCAGTAACGCGCCTTCTGCAACGGCTACGGCGTCTACACCCTCTGCTACTATGTGGGCAGCACGCGCCCCCGATGGCAAAAGCTTTGCGGCCAATCCACCACCCAGTTCTACCATTTCTTGATGCGTTAACACCTCATCCCCAATGCCAATGACAAGAACGCGGCTTGCGTCTAGGCCAACAGGTGCTAATATTTCAAATGACTGGCCAGATTTGGCTTTAAACCGCGCAGCAGCAGCAGCTATTTTAATAGCGCCCCCTGACAGATCATCCGCTTTCGCTAAAGAACCACTAAAACTATCGACTCTCGACGCAAAATAAACGATGGTATCACCCGAATATTTATGTGAATCGGTACTAATATCTTCAAAAGTAATTTTCATAGTTCCCGCTTTCCTGATATTTTAAAACAACAATTATATTTTAAACAATGTAACGTAAAGGATGTAAAATCATCCAGATACGCCGCTTAACTTTAACTATATAGTCTTGCCCCTATTCATCTGGTATGTCACCCCTAAAAAGCATAAAAAATATAAAATCTTTAATGAACCTGATTTCGCCATAATTATTCTCCTATTTTAATGGCGAAAACACTAAATAAAATAAGGCTAATAAGCAGCAAGTGATTGCGCATTCAAGGGCATCAGGCTATCAACATTGTTATTGGTTTTAATTAGGGTATATCGTGATCACATATTCCTCATACGTCATTCATGCTTTTATTGCATCGGTGTTATTTTCGGTGAGTGCGATTGCGGCTGCAAACTCGCCAACAGAAACAATTACTTTTGAAGCAGATCAATTAACCCATAATACGGATACAGGCGAAATCCGTGCCCTTGGGCGCGTATCCTTAAAACATGATGGATACGTTTTAAAAGCGGGTGAGATAAACTATAGTGAGAAAACTGGTAAAGCCACCGCATCGGGGGCTGTGGAACTTACTTTGCCCGATGGAAATATCATTTATGCCCCCAAGGTCGTGTTGGAAGACGCATTAAAAAAGGCTTTCGTAAAAGATATCCGCCTTCTTATGACTGACGGCGCACAGGTTGCTGCCAAAGGTGGCGAACGCGATGCATCTAAAGGTATTACAACATTAGACCGTGCGGTCTATAGCCCTTGCAAAGTCTGTGCAGACGATCCTAAAGATGCGCCTATATGGCAGATCAAAGCCGTAAAAGTTGTTCATGATCAAAATAAACACCGTCTTTATTATGATGATGCTGTATTGGAAATATTGGGTGTTCCACTACTTTGGTTCCCAAGCCTTTCACACCCTGACCCAACTGTTGACCGCGCAAATGGTTTTCTACCTGCAGGCCTAAAGACTAGTAAAGAGCTAGGCTTGGTTGCTAGCCTGCCTTACTACAGGACTTTTGGTGATAGCGCTGATGCAACCATCACACCTTACTATAGTTCCTCTCAAGGCCCCTTCATTGAGGCCGAATACCGCCAAAACCTAGGGCACACTAACCTAAATCTTACTGGAAGCATAACGCACACAGCCAAATTAAATGACTTTAATGTCGATACAGGCACAGCTGAAATTCGTGGTCACTTTTCAGGTGTAGCTGATGTCATACATTCACAAAATTGGCAATCTCATATTGACGTTAATTGGGCAAGCGATGACACATACCTAAGACGTTTTGATTTTTCTGAAGCTGATACATTGATGAGCGAATATAGGCTTGAAGGCTTTTATGGACGGTCTTATATTTCGGGACGTGCTTTTGCTTTTCAAGGGCTGCGCCAAGAAGACATCGCTGGGTTAACAGCTTATGCCCTACCCTTAATAGACGCTGAACTAGTTAGTCGTTGGAAACCCTTTGGCGGCACACTCAGTCTAAATGGTAATGCCCTTGCGCTCAGGCGGTCAGCTGGTGCTGATAGTCAGCGCATAAGCGGGTCTATTCGGTGGCAATATAGCAAAATTACAAACAAGGGTTTGCTTATCGATACCGATGCGATGCTTAGAACCGATGTTTATAATTTTGAAGATGCTCGACAGTTGGATGACCCAAATTTCATAAACCTATTGGCTGAGAACCGTGCCTATCGTTCGCTTGCCCGCATAACAACGAAATTTACCTTACCGTTTATAAATTATACCAACCAAGGAAACTACCATATTTTAGAACCGATTATTGAGATTGGTTTATCACCAAACGAAGGGGCAGGCAGTGATATCATCAATGAAGATAGCCGCGCTTTTGAACTGACTGACCTGAATATTTTTTCAGATAATAGGGCCGCAGGCTATGATTTATGGCAAGATGGCAGCCAAGTCTCGTTGGGCCTTAAATGGCAATATCACGGACAGACTATCACTAGCGAGGTTTTTATAGGACAGGCATACCGTTTTACGCAGACTCAATTTTTCAGCGTTGGTACTGGCTTAAATGGTGACACATCTAATATTGTTGGCCATGCGATTGTTAGCTACAAAGATTGGCTAAATTTCGAGCACCGTTTTCGGCTTGATGAAAAAAACTTTGCTTTTAAACGCAACGAGACAAACTTAAAAATTACCAAAAATACTTTTGGATTTCATATTGGATATTTGAAATTAGATCGTTCGCTGCGGCTTATAAACCGCGAAGATCGTGAAGAAATACACATTAGCAGTTATTATAAATTCGATAATAATTGGCAAATCGATGCTTTCGCCATTCAAGACTTGTCTGATGGTTTTGCTCAACTTGAGTTCCGTGATGGTTGGGAAGGTGTAGAATATGGCACAGGCATAAGCTATATTG
>JABABO010000327.1 GCA_014238195.1 Kordiimonadaceae bacterium
AAGCGGTCTCCTTCTATGCGAATTTCTGGTCGTGTGGACAAGACTTCCTTTAGGCGGCCAAAAAATTCGCTCCGATAACCTGCCAGCTCTTCAACTTTACTTGCTAGTGCGCGGTTAAGGCGCCGCCCCATATCAACAATCACAGCTTGGTTGCGACGGTCGCGTTCTTCACTGCTTTCCAGCGCAGCTTCAAGACGGCCTAACTGTTCTTGCAATGCAGCTATGGACCGTTGCAGACGCGCGACTTGTTCCTGCGCACGCGCTGAGATCGCCTGTTCTTCACTGAGCGCTGCCTCGGATAATGTGTAGCGCAGTTGTAAATCCTTTTGCTGGCGGGCAAGCTGATCACGCATGGCTGTGATACTTGCTAAGCTGGCTTGGCGACTAGCTAAGTCCTCCCGTGTTTCATTTAAAGCGGCTGATAATTGGTCACGGTCTTTATTCGCTAAGGTTAAACTCGCTGATAATTCGCTCATGCTACCGCGCAGACTTGCACTTGCCTGCTGTTCCATCTTCAGCAAATTTCCAAGCTGCGCGACTTGCGCCCGCAGTTCTGTCAGTGCAGCTTCACGGCCCGATAAAGCTTGGCCTAAGAAAAACTGCGACAGAACAAACATAGCCAAAAGAAAGATAATAACCAACAGGAGTGTTGACAGCGCATCGACAAACCCTGGCCAACTATTGTCGGTGCCATCACCACCCATTCTGCGCCTGCTACTGATCATGCATTAATCATCCCTGCTTGGGGTCACAGCACCAATAGCACCCAGATCATCATGGGTATCGCTTTCATTCTTCAAAGGGGCGCTAGAAGTCAAAATTGGCTTTTTATCTGCTGAGGCTAATTGTTTAGTCTTTGGTAAAGTGCCACCATCCATAACTGCAGCAATCGTGCGGGCGACTAATTTTAATTCACTGCGCAGTTCATCGGCTAAAACTTCGCTACTACGGGCCTGTGTTTCAATAAGCTGCTTGATACCCACATCCAAGTTACGAATATGCTGGCGTGTTGCATCATCTATAACAGGTGGCAGTGCTGGGGCAGGCGCCTGTTCGTTTTGACGCTCGCTATGACTGGCAGCAAGCGATGTAATCGCCACAGATAAAGCTGAACTTGTCTCTGCGTCGCTTTTTTGTGCCTGAGACATTTGATCAGACAATCTTGCCAAGCTTTCAGCGATGGCCATTGTGCTTTGCTGCCCTTGTGTGCGGGCCTCTTCACTTTGTTTCATAACACGCTGCAAGCGCTCAATCCCATCAGCTGTTTGCTCCATCAAGGCTGTCATATAAGCACTGGGATTTGCCATGCCGCCTTCTATGTCGCCGCCGCGCGAAAGCTTGGTGACACTGGCGAGCCAATCTTCTACCCCATTATAAAATCGCGTTTGTGCCTGACTTGCTTGCAAATCCATAAACCCTAAGACCAGCGAACCCGCAAGACCAAAGAGCGAGCTTGAAAACGCTGTACCCATGCCAGACAAGGGGGCCTGAAGGCCTGCTTTCAGCTCATCAAACATCAGCGTCATATCGCCGCCATTCACCGACAAGCTTTGGATTGTTCCGCCAATAGCGCCGATGGTGCCAAGCAAACCCCAAAAGGTCCCTAATAAGCCCAGAAAAATCAATAGACCTGTCAAGTAACGACTTACCTCGCGGGTTTCTTCTAAGCGTGTGGCAATTCCGTCAAGAACAGACCGCATCGAAAGGGCTGAAAGACGCATCGCGCCGTTATCGTCATCCCTTAAAAGGGCAGCCGCAGGTGCCATTAAGCGTGGCTCTGTAGTGATACCTGTAGTTTCTTGGGCCTGAAAGGCGCTAATCCATTCAATTTCAGCATTTAAGGCTAGGACCCGCCGAAACGCATAAATAGCCCCAATCACCAGCATAGCAGCAATCAGACCATTCAAGGGTACATTGGCCAAAAAGGCTGCCTCCAGTGGACCACGTAAAGAGATCATCAAAGCAATCGCCGCTACAAGAAACACGCTCATGCGCATGAGGAACTTTGTTGGTTTCTGCATAAGCCGCCCCTTTGTTAGTGAATGCACCTTATGTCATTCTCGTTAGTTTCGGTCCATATGTCTACAAATTTTAATATTTGTCAATTTAAAGGCATTTTTATGACAAGAAAGGCTCTAGCTTTGTTGGTGTATATAACGCACGAGATCAAGAAAGAAATATCTTTGTCCCACAGACCGTTTTATGAGCGTTTCAATCCACGGTGAACACGCTTTAAGGCACGCTCCAACGGGGCGTGCAATTGATCATTAGCGGCAATAATGCCGCCCGTTTTCAGCATATCTGGCCCCCCAGTCATATCCGTTACATAACCGCCCGCTTCCCGAACCAATAAGACCCCAGCCGCTAAGTCCCAAGGTTTCAGGTTTGCTTCCCAAAAGCCTTCATAACGACCAGCAGCCACATAGGCCAGGTCAAGAGATGCAGCGCCAAAACGTCGAATACCAGCCACTTGTGGTGCAAGCTCGGTCACCTCAGCAATGAATTCAGCGTGACCGTCCTTGCCTTTAAACGGGATTCCTGTGGCCAATAAAGCATCATCCAATTTTCGACGTGCAGAGACACGAAGACGCGTATCATTGAAATAGGCGCCTTGGCCTTTTTCAGCCCAATAAAGCTCGTCTGTTAGGGGGGCGTACACCACACCTGCTGTTATCTCACCTTTTTCTTCTACGGCAACAGTTGTTGCAAAATGGGGCAAGCTGTGAAGGAAATTTGTCGTGCCATCAAGGGGATCAATGATAAAACGAATATCATCTCGCTTACCTTTCACCTCACCTCGTTCTTCCATCAAAAAACCAAAATCAGGGCGGGCATGTGACAATTCCTCAAATAAAATTTCTTCGGCTTTTTTGTCAGCCATCGTCACATAATCAGACGGTCCCTTGAGCGACACTTGCAAATGTTCTACTTCACCAAAATCACGGCGTAAATTGCGACTTGCTTTCATCACAGCAGAAACCATGACATTAATCAACGGGGAACGACGGGCCATAGGGCACCCTTTCTTTGCAGTTTATTATTCTTGAATTGCAAGTAAATCGCTTAGTCTGCACGACCAGCGTATTCACGGTCAGTTGTTGTAACGTGTACTTTATCACCCGCATTCACGAAAGGCGGCACCCCAATACGCAAGCCGTTATCTAGCATAGCCGGTTTGTAGGATGAAGAAGCCGTTTGACCTTTCACCACTGGTTCCGTTTCAACAACTTCACAGATGACTTTATCGGGCAAGCTTATGCCTAAAGGCGTTTCTTCATACATTTCAATAACAACGGTCATGCCATCCTGCAAGAAGACAGCATCCTCACCAATGTCTTCGGCTGAAATCGCAATTTGTTCGTATGTTTCTGTGTCCATGAAATTATACATATCGCCGTCGGCATATAGGTACTGATAGTCTTTTTGGGACAGACTAACGCGCTCTACTTTTTCACTTGAGCGAAAACGCTCATTCAGTTTTGTGCCATCTCGCAAATTTTTAAGCTCAACCTGCAGATAAGCACCCCCCTTACCTGGCTGAGTATGTGCCGTTTTAATCGCGCGCCATAGGCCACTTTTATGTTCAATCACATTACCAGGACGAATATTATTCCCATCAATTTTCATCAGAACCCTCTTTTAGTCAGACAGACTTGTTGCCGTAAAGCCAGCGAAAGCATCAATATTACTTTACAAGCTGTTATAATTATTAAGTCAAAGATCAAAGTTGGGGTCACCTAACAGATTTTTGAACCAAGCGCAATAAGGCGAGCACATTATAGCCAAATGCTAAGCGTTTAAAGCTTCATGGAACGCCTGAACAGCAACCTCTGGCCCTTCTATGTGGCCCCAAACAGCACTGCATACCGCCACAAAATGCGCACCAGCATCTGCCAATATCTTGCAATTTTCTGGGGTAATGCCGCCGATGGCGACACAGGGCAGGTCTGTGACTGCATCCCAATTTGTAAGGATTTCAGGGTCGGACCTAAAAGATGTATTTTTTGTTGCCGTTTCATAAAAAGCACCAAAGGCCACGTAATTTGCCCCAGCTTCACCTGCTTCAAACGCTAAATGCATACTGTCATGACAGGTTACACCAATATCTTTCCCAGCCCCTAGCAAAGACCGTGCACTCGCTATATCCCTGTCACCTTGGCCTAAGTGCACGCCGTCAGCATCAACATCGGCTGCCAGATCAGCACGATCATTCAATAAAAATGCCACCTCATATTTATGGCAAACTGGCTGTAAAATATGGCACGCTTCAATTATATCATTATCGCTTGCCAATTTCATACGTAATTGAACGACAGCTACATAGCCGGCTTTTAAAGCGCTTTCTAGCTGAACAGCAAAGTCATGCACATTACCCAAATCATTTGGTGTGATTAAATACAGCTGGCATACTTCATGACCTTCTGACATTGCGTGTCCTTTTCCCTAACAAAGCCAATATTTTGAAACCACAAATAAAGCCCACCACTTTAATCCGCGACAGACTGACCCCGTGCACCAAGATCAACAAAGGCTTCATCAAGTCGCTGAATGATGCCTTCTTCACCAGACCGTAGCCATACGCGCGGATCATATTGTTTTTTGAAGGGTTGTGCGGTTTCTGGATGCACCTGCCACTGAAACGCATCACTGTGGTCTTTGACATATCCGCCGATTGCTTCTGCAAAAGCAAACTGCGTGTCCGTATCAATGTTCATTTTGAACACCCCATAACGAACAGCTTCGGAAATTTTAGCCTTTTCAGACCCTGAACCACCGTGAAAAACAAAATGCAGTGGATTGATACCCCCACGCATTTTTTGCACAAGGTCCTGAGAGTTTTTTAAAATTTCAGGGCGTAATTTCACATTGCCAGGCTTATAGACCCCATGAACATTACCAAAACTAGCAGCAACCGAGAAATGCCCAAGGGGTGTTAACAAGTCATAAGCCTTAAGAACGTCCTCGGGCTGTGTATAAAGAGCAGGGTTTTCAAAATCATCACCAACATCAGCGCCTACACCGTCTTCCTCGCCGCCAGTCACCCCTAGTTCAATCTCCAAACTTTGACCAATTTCAGTCATATCTTTTAGGACACGGGCGCAAGTTTGCAAATTATCATCAATAGGTTCTTCGCTTAGGTCCAGCATATGACTTGAATAAAACGGAACGCCTTCACGCTTAATATTTTTGCGGCTTTCTTCAATCAAGGCTTCCACCCACGGCACCAGCTTGCGGTTGGCATGGTCCGTATGCAAAATCACACAAATGCCGTAGTGCTCAGCCAGCAATTGAACATGCTTTGCAGCTGCCACAGCCCCTAAAACTTTGGCGCCGAAGCTGTCCTCTAGCCCTTTGCCTGCATAAAATTGCGCACCGCTATTTGAAAATTGAATTATCACGTCTGAGCGATTTTTAGCGGCGGCCTCCATGACGGCATTTAAGCTGTTTGTCCCCACAACATTCACTGCGGGTAAGGCAAAGCCTTTGTTTTTGCAGTTTTGGATCAACTTGGCATAATCATCCCCGAATACCACACCTGATTTCATTGTTTCTCTCCAATTAGAATGCCATTTGGTTCTTTTACGGAACGCTTTAGGCTAATATTATAAGGACTAAGAGTTACACTTAAAACATTTACAATCCGCTCGTGCGGGCATCTACTGAATATATTAACTAGATAAGGCTGCAACGCCTGGCAAGTCACGCCCTTCCATCCACTCAAGGAACGCACCCCCAGCAGTGGAGATATGGGTGATATCATCCTTTACACCTGCAAGCGCCATTGCTGCAACTGTATCACCGCCACCAGCGACTGAAAGCAAATTGCCTGCTTTGGTCAGGGCTGCGGCTTTTTTGGCGAGGGCAACGGTTGCTGTGTCGAAAGGTGCCATCTCGAATGCGCCCATAGGGCCATTCCAAACTAGGGTTTTAGTCTTCTCCAGCACTTTTGACAGCGTTGCAATACAAGCTGGCCCAGCATCCAGTATCATCTCATCGTCGGCGGTCTCGTTAGCTGGGGCTATACGGTTTTCCACGTGCGCTTTAAAATCCTTAGCCAACACCACATCTTCGGGCAAATGTACAACACAGCCTGCTTTTTCAGCGCGTGCTAATATTGCTAAAGCCGTGTCTTTCAAACCATTCTCACACAGCGAAGCCCCAACGCCGAAACCCTTCGCATATAAAAATGTATTGGCCATACCGCCGCCAATGATCAAATGATCAACTTTTTCAACTAAATTTTCAAGCACAGCCAACTTGCTAGATACTTTTGCCCCACCAACAATCGCCGCAACGGGGCGCTTTGGCTGACCCAATGCATTTTCCAAGGCTGTTAGCTCCCGCTCCATCGTAACACCCGCAGCGGATGGCAATAACTTTGCTATGGCATGTGTCGAGGCATGGGCACGGTGGGCCGCAGAAAAAGCATCATTGATATAAACATCACCATATGTGGCAAATTTGGCGGCTAGATCAGCATCGTCTTTTTCTTCACCGGGGTAAAAGCGTGTGTTTTCAAGCACAGTAACCTTTTCCCCGCCGACAACTTCCCCTAACTTAGAAAAACCAACAGGGCACCCAAGCGCATTGCTTAACGCGGGAATCACTTGTTGCAAGCTCATGCTTTCAACAACCTGTCCTTTAGGGCGACCAAAATGAGCAAGCAAAACACATTTTCCACTTGCACTTAACACAGTATCCACCGTGGGCTTAACCGCATCAAGGCGTGTAGTGTCGGCCACAGTATTACCGTCCATTGGTACATTCAAGTCCACGCGAATAACAGCACGTTTACCCGCTAAATCACCCAAATCAGCAATCGTTTTAAAGGACATTTTTTGCTCTCTTAATTTTTACTTATGCCTAAAAAAAGGGCGGTCAAAACCACCCTTTAAACATTTATAAGCTTGCCATTTTTACAGCTGTATCAGACATACGGTTTGAAAAACCCCATTCGTTATCATACCACGTTAATATCCGCACAAAGCGCCCATCAATCACGGTTGTTTGACTGGCATCAAAGGTGGAGCTATTGGCATTATGGTTAAAATCAATAGACACCGCTGGCATGTCCTCGAACCCAAGAACACCATGTAGGCGACCAGCTGCGGCTTCTTTGATGGCGGCATTAATTTCATCCGCGCTGGTATCACGGGCCGCCGTGAATTTCAGGTCCACAAGGGATACATTCGGTGTCGGCACACGGATTGCAGAACCATGAAGCTTTCCACTAAGTTCTGGCAGGACCAAACCAACCGCTTTAGCAGCACCCGTAGATGTTGGGATCATACTGAGTGCGGCAGCGCGTGCGCGGCGTGGATCACTGTGCAGTGTATCAAGCACTGGCTGATCACCTGTGTAAGAATGCACTGTTGTCATATAACCGCGCTCAATACCGATCAAATTGTGTAAAACCTGAGCAACAGGGGACAAACAATTTGTTGTACAGGACGCATTCGATACAATGATATCTTCTGCGGTCAGATCATCGCTATTAACACCAAAGACTACAGTGCGATCAACGTCAGACCCTGGGGCCGAAATCAACACTTTTTTCGCCCCCGCTTCTAAATGCTTGGAAGCCATATCACGCTTGGTGAAAATACCCGTGCATTCCATAGCAACATCAACATTTTCCTGTGCCCAAGGCAGGGCAGCTGGGTCGCGCTCAGCCGTGACACGGATGGGGTCACCATTTACAATAATCGTATCGCCGTCAACACTAACATCGCCAGGAAACGGTCCATGAACACTATCACGCTTTAACAGATATGCATTCATATCTACGTCACCCAGATCGTTTATCGCAACAACTTTAATATCCGTCCGACCACTTTCATAAATCGCCCGCAGTACATTTCGGCCAATGCGGCCAAACCCATTAATAGAAACACGTACAGTCATTTTCATACACTCCAATCAAGATGTTAAAGTTTTGCGCGGATCGCCTTAAGTGTCGCTTCCGCAGTAATTCCGAAATACTCATATAATTCATTTGCAGGTGCCGAAGCGCCAAAGCTATTCATGCCGATATTAACACCATTAAGGCCTGTGTAGCGTTCCCAGCCAAATGTTGCCCCTGCTTCAATACTAACCCTCAGCGGACCATCCGGCAGTACACTGGCTTTGTAGTCGGTGCTTTGGCTGTCAAATAATTCAGTACTAGGCATTGATACCACACGCACAGGCACGCCTTCATTTTGTAGTGTTTCGCGCACGCTAGCGGCTATTTCAACTTCCGAACCTGTGGCGATAATCACCACTTTGGCTTTGCCACCTTCCGCTTCATGTAGCACATATCCACCCTTAGCGCACAAATTTTCATCTGTATGGGATATACGTTGCTGCTGCAATCCTTGACGAGTAAGTGACAATACCGATGGTCTGTCTTTAGCAGCCAGTGCAAGCGCCCAGCATTCTGTCGTTTCCACGGCATCACAAGGGCGAAAAACGTTTAGATTAGGCATCAGGCGTAAGCTCATCACATGTTCAACAGGTTGGTGCGTTGGGCCATCTTCGCCCAGACCAATACTGTCATGGGTCATAACATAGATAGCACGGGTTTTCATCAAGGCTGACAATCGGATTGCGGAACGCGCATAATCAGTAAACACCAGAAATGTTCCACCATATGGAATATATGCCCCATGCAAAGCGAGGCCATTCATCGCTGC
>JABABO010000328.1 GCA_014238195.1 Kordiimonadaceae bacterium
AATGGAGGAGCGCCCAAGCGGAAGACGAAGGCCCCCTAAATACTATTTCAAAGGGATTATAGTTGGCGTTAAAGATAATTCAGGAAGTGGCTATGTGACTTGGAGTATCAAAGACAAGCGCAGACTTCGTAAAGTTGCTGGTCGGGCGCATTATCATTGGACGAGTTCCTATCCAAGCCAACCAGATATTGAAAACGCAAAAATGTTTCATAAATATAGAAAAAACAAAATTTACCAAGAATGGATTGGTTTTTATGGTGGATTTAGGAGATTTTATAATAAGGATGGACTCAGAAAAAATTGATTTTTTGAGATTAATGATGCAAGATAAGGTTATGTGACCATGAAAGTTTGGCGGGTTTTTCTTTTAGTCTGTATGATTGCTGGTTTTTCCATGAAAAGTTTAGCCGCACCTGCGGATTTGCACATGAAAAGATTTTGTCAGCCTAATCAGTCTGTACATACTTTTCATGATGTTAAGCAGGACAAAAAATTTAGCTTGCGATTAGTTTTACCGCAGAAAAAAAACTGCCAAGTATCAGATCAGCAAAAGAAATTAGCCCACTGGCAAGCTTCAATAGACTATGAAAATCTGTCAATTGCGATTCCTGATAAATGTTCGCAGTACTTAAAACCCAAGTTTTATAAAATCCTTGGACAATATCATAATGATGAGATTATTCTCTACATGGAAGGTCCAAGCACCATGGATGATTTGACAATTGGAATTGATATTTATGTCAAAAAGGGGGTGTTTGTAAATTGCATGCTACTTTGTGGTGGTACGGGCTGTATATATGACTGATTTTTAAGTCAGCATCTCATATGCGGGTATTAACGGGATAGATCATAAGGAGTGCTGGTGATTTTTAGGGTTGCAAAAATATTACCTACACAAAAGGTGTTAGCACTTATATTGCTGCTGTTTTTTGCGATGCCCTATCCAGTATCGACATTCCTGAGGATATTCCTATTTTGCAATCTATGGAATTTACTTTGGTTTTTGATCCGAAGACCACCAATATGAATGTGCGCTTTGAAATTGAAAACCCTTTTGCGGAAGACCTTTGTTATAACTACACCGAATTTCCGTATCAGGCATGGCGCAAGGTGCTGGACTATGACCCCAAAAAGCACAAAAGTAATCCTATTCCCCTTGTGGATGATTTGACAATCGTGACAGAAAGTGGCGATCATTTTATATGGTACCCGATCGCAGATATGCCTCTGTTAAAAGAATTTATCAAACGTTTCCCTAAGGGCGAGAAAATTGAGGCTATTTTACCGGTAGCAGGTTTTCAGAAAATCATTCCATCAGGTAAGCTTTATATATCCTATTATCTACATATGGTGGCGTGTAATAATACGGATAAACCTGAAAGTACTTTCGATAATCATCAGATATACTCGCCATCACCAACAGCGGTTCATGATTTTTTTCAACGTTTGATCGATTATGGTGGTAATTATGGCGGTATTGTCTATCATGGCAAGGTTACCCTAAACCCCGAAGATTGGTTGCACAGTGATCAGGTTAGGCGTTCCAACCCTGAATTGGTGAAATCACAATAAAGCCCAACCCGTCCCTCCGTGCGTTCATCTAATTCCGTCACCCTGAACCAAGTTCAGGGTGACCATTCTGATAATTACACCATCGACCGGATGATTGTTAAAGGACTGTTAAAGCACGCTGAAGTGTTTGAACCAAAATCAATCCATTTCTATGGGCCATACTTCAAACAATCAACAACACTCAAGGTCGGGACAGTCATTCATGAATTTGTCCATGCTGTAACACCATCATTTCAGGACCATCATATAAAACTTGATGAGAAAGAAAAATTATTATTTAGTTATAGAAAGGGCTATATGTCTTTTAAGGAAGCCTTAGAAAATGCAGACAGCTGGAAGGGTTACTTCGTGCATAAATGGTAATAATATGTTAGCCTCAAACTTCATTAAAACTATTTATTTAGCGATAGTTTAAAGGAGGAGAGCGTTTTGAATGATTACTTAGTCATGAAATTGATGGGTGTGATAGCTTTGTTGATAAGTATTTCAACGCAAGTATACTCTCATGGTGTTCATCATGATGTAAATGAAATGGATATCATTAAACCCATGAAGATGGAACTTAGGCTCGATAAATCATCTAAAGCCATAAACTTGCAAATTCGTATCATGAATAATGAAGCCTATGACTTGTGCTATAATAAGCATACATTTCCGTATCAAGAACATAAACCGCCTCATATGGCACATAATGTTTTTACGATACTCGCTGAAAATGGCGAGTTATTTTGGTGGGGTGTTGTTGACGATCGAGATTTAGTGAAAGAAGATATTAAACGCTTTTTGCAGGGCAATGTGTTAGAGGTAATCTTTCCACTTTTCGGGGAATACACTAAGCCACCTATTGGTCGCATAAAAATAATCTATTATTTACATATGGTGGCCTGTAATAACAGCCTAAAACCAGAATCAACTTATTCCAACCATTCAATCTATAGTGATATCAAGAGTGGAGAAAATTTACGAGTTGGGCATATGAATAGTAATTATGAAGTAATATATCATGGCAAGGTTACCCTAAACCCCGAAGATTGGCTGCACAGCGATCAGGTCAGGCGCTCTAACCCTGAATTGGTGAAATCACAATAAAGCCCAACCCGTCACCTCGTGCAGTGCTTAGCACGTGCGACACGGTGTTCAGAAAACAAGTGAATCCATCGCCAGCCTAAACCGCAGTGCCACTGGATACCGATTTTCATCGCTATGATGGTTAATTCGTCACCCTGAACCACACCTGTCACCCTGAACTTGGTTCAGGGTCCATTGCTCTTTTAAGACATGAACAGGGAATACGGCCTAATGGATGCTGAACCAAGTTCAGCATGACACCTTCTTTTATCACCCCGTGCAGCGCTCAGCACGTGCGACCCAGGGTCCAGTAAACAATATCCCCATGCTGATCTTATCATGTCCATGTTCAGCTTGATAAAATGTCAATTAAGAAAGGTCATATGTAGTGGTCCGTCAAACAAAACGACAGGCAGGCAGTGACATTTCGCAGGGCGAAGTGCTGCGAAAAATCCGTGCGGATATTGATAATAAAATTACCCCTGTGATCGGGGAATTAGGTGGTAAATTAGACAGCTTCATGGATACGGCAGCAAGGGCCGAGGGACGGCAACAAGAATTTGAGCGTGTGGTAAAAAAACGCCTAAAAAATGTCGAGGGTGGTATAGCAGATCATGAAGGCGCGATTGGTGAGCTGACTGGCACAATCAAAACCTTTAATAGCTTGCTCAAAGATTTTCTGCCCCTGCTTTCAAAAGAGCCAGCAGGCATCGTTGATAAAGTCTCAGTAAGGCTATCATTGGTGATAATTTTGGTGTCAGTTTTGGGGGTTGTGTTGTTGGGGGCTGGCCTTTCAAGCGATGATATTAAAGCCATTCGCGACATTGTCGTGAAATAACCTGTCTGGTGAACCTGCCCTTTTCAGCTTTTTATCATTAAAACATCACTTATTAAAAGGAGTGTCTATGACAGACCATGGAAACACGAGCGCATGTTGCGTCAACGAGCCGTTGGGCGCACTTGAGTACAAGCGTTTGAAATTAGCAACCAGAATGAGCGGGCTGGAAGCAGGCGCTGAGCCTAGTACATTCAAAGGGTACGGCGCCATATTTGGCAACAAAGACCGTGACGGTGATATTGTTGTGCGCGGTGCTTTTAAGGATAGCTTGCAAAGCCATGTCCCAAAACTGTTGTGGCAGCATAATACTAAGGAACCCATCGGGCGGTTCGATGTGATCCGCGAGGATGCTAAGGGCTTATGGGTCGAAGGCCGTTTAGCGAGCGAGGGCAAAGGCGCTGAAGTTTATGAACTATTGAAGATGGGCGCGCTTGACGGTCTGTCTATTGGTTTTGTAGCCAAGGAAGCCTCCCGTGACCCATCAGGCGGTACCCGTACGATCCGCCGCGCTGAGCTGATGGAAGTGTCGGTTGTGACCTTCCCAGCAAATGATCAGGCGCGGATTATGGATGTAAAATCAACGAGCAGCACAGATGCGAGTGATACATCAATTTCGCCACCAGAAACCAAACGCGGGTTCGAGCAAATGTTGCGCCGTAACGGGTTTTCGCGCGGGCAAGCAAAAACAATCACTACAAAAGGTTTCCACCCTGAAGTACTAGAACACCCCAGCGATATTGCGTCCTTGATCAAGCATATTGCTGATCTTACCTCAAAGCTGAGCGCACCACAGGCTTAGCCCCATAGCTCTTTAGAGCTATAGCCCCACTGCGGCACTTTCATTTTTTTCATTACTTTAACGTCATGTTCCGCTTGCGGACATAAATCAAACCAACACAAAATACAGGAGACATACATGTCATATCAATCAGGCAAAGAGCTTTTAATCAAAGTTGATTTCGGTTCTGGCTATGCAACAATCGGCGGATTTCGGT
>JABABO010000183.1 GCA_014238195.1 Kordiimonadaceae bacterium
ACGGCGATTATACAGGGGAAAGTTATGTGGTGTTTGGGGGGCCTAACCTGTTACCAATCAGCTATCATAACGCGAACGCAATATCCGTGGAAGAAAACTCCACGGATCTTATCGTTAATGTGGAAGCCAGCAATAACGGCGCTGCAACGGATGACGGTATTACATACAGTATCGCGGATAGCGGTGATGGTGATCTTTTCACGGTCAATGGCACGTCAGGCGTGCTGCGCTTTAACGCCGCGCCCGATTATGAAACCCCATTAGACGTCGGCGAAAATAACATTTATAATCTTACAGTCATCGCAAATGCGACGGGCATTACCAGCGCCCAAAACTTGACAATCACAGTGGCGGACGTACTAGAACCCCTTACGGGTTATCAGGCGGCGTATGAACTGTCCAGCCTTGACGGCAGCAATGGTTTTATCATTAATGGTGTAAACGGATATGACCATGCTGGCCGGTCCGTCGCTGGCGCTGGGGATGTTAACGGCGATGGCTGCGATGACTTTATCATTGGGGCAAGTGGACAAGCTGCCACATCAGGTTTTAGCTATGTGGTGTTTGGCACAACGAATGGCGTCCCAGCCACATTGGAACTGTCCAGCCTTGATGGCAGCAATGGTTTTACGCTGAATGGAATTACTAATTTAGATAAAACTGGGTATTCTGTCTCAGGCGCTGGGGATATCAATGGTGATGGTTTTGATGACGTTATCATTGGGGCACCGAATGGAGACCCGCATGGCGGTAATGATGGCGAAAGCTATGTGGTGTTTGGGGATGACGATTTTTCTGCAAAAGCTGTTATCGAACTGTCCAGTCTTGACGGCACAAATGGTTTTACCCTGAATGGTAGAGATGAATATGATTTTAGCGGTTTTTCTGTTTCTGGCGGGGCTGATATCAATGGTGATGGTTATGACGACATCATCATTGGGGCACGAGGTGCCGACGCTAGTAAATATAATATAACTGCTGGGGAAACTTATGTGGTGTTTGGTAAGGATACTGATACCGAGGGCGACTTTGCACCTGTCATCGAACTGTCCAGCCTTGATGGCAACGATGGCTTCGTGATCGGTGGTACACCTGGCACGTATGACGAAAAAAGTTACGCTGTCGCTGACGCTGGGGATGTCAACGGCGATGGTTATGGCGACCTGATCATCGGTGCAAGAACTGCAAATGCAGCCTATGTGGTGTTTGGTAAGGATACGGATGCCGAGGGCGACTTTGACCCATTCATCGACTTATCCAGTCTTGATGGCAGTAATGGCTTCACCCTTAATGGGGTGACTGCAGGTGACGGTCTGGGCAACTCCGTCGCCAGCGCTGGCGATATCAACGGTGATGGTTACGATGATATCATCATTGGGGCAAGGTATGCAAATTATGATGGCGGCGAAACATATGTTGTTTTTGGTTTCAGTGATGACAATACCGCTGTTATCGAACTCGCCAACCTTGACGGCACGGATGGCTTTACCCTAACCGCACGTGCTGATGGCGACCAAAACGGTTTTTCCGTATCCAGCGCTGGTGACATCAACGGCGATGGCTACGATGATGTGATCATTGGGGCACGAAGTGGCGCCCCTAATAGTGTAACTAATTCTGGTGAAAGCTATCTGCTGTTTGGCCGCGCGGCTGGGTTTGCAAGCGTATTAAACCCCAGCAGCCTTGATGGCAGCAATGGCTTCGTGTTAAACGGTATTGTTAACGGTGACCATAGCGGTAGGTCAGTGTCAGGCGCTGGTGATGTCAATGATGACGGTTATGATGACCTGATCATTGGGGCAAATGCAGCTTCCCCTAACGGTATAAATTCTGGGCAGGTCTATATTATTTTTGGTGGTGCGCTGTTGGACCCCGATAACATTAAAGTTGTCGTGGTCGCTGACCCGGTTACCCCCACACCCATAACCCCAGGGTCACAGCCAACGGACGACCTGCCGGCGGAACAAACAACCCCAACAGAAGGCAGTGATTCCCTGACATTCGGGCGCGATGATGATGTTGTCCCTGCGGACTTGGGCGATGATTATATCCACGGCGGTGATGGCGATGATATGATCGGTGGCGGCCTAGGTAATGATACGGTCATTGGCAGCGCTGGTAACGATCTGCTGTTTGGCGGCGATGGGAATGATGTTCTTTATGCGGGGGAAGACGATGGGTCACCAGCTGACCACGGCAACAATGTCATTTGGGGTGGTAACGGCGATGACACTGTTGTTGGCAGCGCGGGCGCAGATACGCTGGGCGGCGGCAGCGGTGATGATAACGTGACATCTGGTCGCGGTGATGATCTGGCGTTTGGCGGTGACGGCAATGACACAGTAACAGGCGACCAAGGTTTTGATACCCTTTACGGCGGCCTTGGTGATGATCTGGTCAGTGGCGGTGCGCATTCAGATATTCTGTACGGCGGTGTCGGCGCTGATACCCTATCGGGTGGCAGCGGTAATGACACCCTGTGGGGCGGCGCTGGTAATGATCAGCTTATCGGCGGTATCGGCACTGATATATTTGGTTTCACGCTGACGAGCGGCAATGACAATATCACGGACTTTGACCTGGGTGATGATATGCTTGATTTATCAAATACAGGCTTCACGGGCCTTGATACGCTAACCAGTGCGGCTGAGGACACCGATGATGGCTTGTTGATCACCCTTAGCGATAGCACGACAGTGTTGTTCACAGGCTTAACACTCAGTGACCTCAATGCAATGGATATTACGTACTCATCATAAAGGTTAGTGGTCTTTTTTGCCGCCACACCCGTCATGCATGAACTTCTAAACGTCACCCTGAACTTGGTTCAGGGTCCATTGCCCCTTTCAGACAAGCACAGGCGGAACAACCTAATGGATGCTGAACCAAGTTCAGCATGAAGGTCTTTTTATCACCCCTTGCGCCGCGTCCTCAAGCGCTGACGATGGTTGCCTCGGTTGCTGCCAAAATATCACGGTCTAAAACATTAGGTGCTTTTTCAATGATTTTCAGTCCGCCTTCAACGACATCAAAGACACCCAAACCTGTAATGATACGGTCAACACAGCTTTGCCCTGTCAGTGGTAGTGTGCAAGATTTCAAAAGCTTGCTTTCACCCAGTTTGTTGGTGTGATCCATGACCACGACAACCCGTTGCACGCCTGCCACTAAATCCATAGCACCGCCCATGCCCTTGACCATTTTTCCAGGGATCATCCAATTGGCAATATCGCCATTTTCTGCAACTTCCATCGCCCCAAGGATCGATAAATTAATATGCCCACCCCTAATCATCCCGAAACTGTCGGCGCTGGAAAAATAGCTGCTTGTGGGAAGCTCTGTAATGGTTTGCTTTCCAGCATTGATCAGGTCCGCGTCTATGTTTTCTGCTGTGGGAAATGGACCCATGCCCAGCATACCATTCTCGCTTTGCAAGGTTACATGCACACCCGCTGGGATGTAATTTGCCACAAGGGTTGGAATACCAATACCCAGATTACAGTAAAAACCATCTTGTAATTCTTGTGCTGCGCGTTCGGCCATTTCAGAGCGGCTCCAGCCTTTTTGGTTATTCATAATCGGTCTCCTTGGGGCGTGCTAAGGGTGCGGTGTTCAATCCGTTTTTCATGGTCCCCTTTGATCAAGCGCTGGATAAAAATTCCTGGTGTGTGAATATGATCTGGATCCAAGCTTCCAGCAGGAACAATGTCTTCAACTTCGGCAATTGTCACCTTGCCAGCGGTTGCCATCATCGGGTTAAAGTTACGCGCTGTTTTACGGTAAATCAAATTTCCTTCGGTGTCGGCTTTCCACGCCTTAATGATCGATATGTCAGCAACCAGCCCCGTTTCCATAATATAGGTTTCACCATGAAATTCTTTGTGGTCTTTACCTTCGGCAATCACTGTTCCCACACCTGTTTTGGTATAAAACCCTGGGATGCCAGCCCCACCAGCCCGAATGCGTTCTGCCAATGTGCCTTGCGGATTAAATTCTAAGTCTAGCTCGCCGTCCAGATATTGCCGCTCGAACTCTTTATTTTCACCAACATAACTGCTGTACATTTTTTTGATTTGCCGCGCATCAAGTAGAATACCAAGACCAAAACCATCAATACCACAGTTATTGGAAACAATTGAAATATCCTTAGTGCCAGCTTTATGTATGGCTGTGATTAAATTTTCTGGAATACCACACAAGCCAAATCCACCAGCCATCATCATCATGCCGTCAAATAACAGGCCGTCTAGCGCTGCGTCGGCAGTTGCATAAACCTTATTCACCGATTGATCCTTCCATTTGTTTCATAGAATGCTAGTCATGATATACGTCCGTTTGTCTAAAATAGCAGCAAAAAATTTACCAATCACCATGGGAAATTATTAGGACCTTTAATTTATGAAGCCCCATAGGGCATAAAGCATCAAATTTATACGATGTTTACAGTGTTATACGATCATAATCTTGAAAGTGCCCGCGCGATTGCCTACATATATAAATCAAACAATAGACGCATAGTCTAAATAAGAACGATCTATAGCCCATTGCAGTGAATATTGATCACCACAATTGGCTATAAGTCTTTGTGTCGGTTCGACTTATCAATAAATAATGAAATCATTATTTATTGGTCTCGCTATATTTGACAGCAGCGTGATGCCCCGTTAAAGGCATCACAATAGAAATGGGAGATAAACATGGTGCGCATTTTATGCCAGATTATTGGCGGATTGCTCTGTTTCATTGGTATAATAGGCATGCTAACACCCATCCCCTTTGGTATTATTCTTTTCATTTTTGGTTTAATGTTTTTGGTACCGTCAAGCCCAACAGCCGCGAACGCAGTTCGGTGGGCGCGTGGTAAATTGCCTGTTTTTGATACAGTTATGCATGCTGCAACGCGGCGCGCCCCAACGCCTTATAAACGGGTTTTACGCCAAACTGAAATTCAGGACCTCTAGAAACTGTTTCTAACGGACGGGTTTATTTTTAAAAGCCTGCATGCCATCGACAATCAGTTGAGCGGCTTTATCCTTGTCACCCCACCCATGGATTTTCACCCATTTGCCTTTTTCAAGGTCTTTATAGTGCTCGAAGAAATGGCGGATACGGTCCAAGAAAACAGTGGGTAATTCTTCGTGGCTTTGAACGGCTGTATACCAAGGATTTAGACTGTCCACCGGAACCATCATCAGTTTTTCGTCCATACCTGCTTCGTCTTCCATCAACAAAACACCGATCGGGCGACATCGCACCACAGCACCCGGCATAATAGGGGTATTATTGGCGATTAAGACATCAACAGGATCGCCGTCATCGGCCAGTGTGTGGGGGATAAAACCATAATTACACGGGTACCGCATACTGGTATGCATGATGCGGTCGACAAACAATGCACCGCTTTCTTTGTCCATTTCATATTTCACTGGTTCGGTACCAACAGGGACTTCAACAATGACATTTACGTCCCATGGCACATCGCTGCCTACTGGAATTTTATTCATGTCCATGATTTTATCCTTCAAGATATGGCAAAAAGCTGTGGTCCGTATTAGGCAAAAAACTTATCAAGAATAATACCGATAAAAATTATGGTCCCAAAGCTAATATTTGACCGAAAAACTAACAAACAAGCTGCGCTATCGCGTGTATCAAGGCGTTTAATTTGCCATATCAAATGCAATGCAGCAAACACTAGGCTGATGTAATAGATTATACCGGCCTTTGCAAGCATTCCTGCAAGGCCAAGCCCAATTAAAAACAGTCCATAAAACACAACCATAAAAGCATGGGTTTTATCGCCGAGGGCTAAAGCAGTTGATTTCACCCCTATCAAGGCATCGTCTTCTTTATCTTGGTGGGCGTAAACCGTGTCGTACCCAAGGGTCCAGAAAAACCCTCCAACATACAGTGCAATGGCAGCAGGGGGTACGTCCCCCAACACTGCTGCAAACCCTAGAAGTGCCCCCCAGTTAAAAGTTAACCCTAGCCAAGCTTGTGGCCAATATGTGATGCGTTTCATGAATGGATAAAGTGCAACCAAGATAAGGGATGAAACCCCAACAATCTGGGCAAAACCATTCATTTGCAATAGGACTGTTAAGCCAATCAAACATTGCAAGCCTAGAAAAAGCCAAGCTTGGGTCAGCGTTACTTCGCCAGCGGGTAAGGGGCGGCTTTTGGTGCGCTCTACTTGATTATCAAAATCACGGTCTATGATATCATTATAAGTGCATCCAGCACCGCGCATCACAAAAGCCCCGATCATAAACAATCCTAAAAGTTCAATATTAGGGACACCGCCTTCAGGCGCTGCTAGGGCAACAGCCCACCAACAGGGCCACAGCAGCAGCCAAGCCCCCACAGGCCGATCAAGTCGTGCAAGTTTTAAATACGGTTGCCATGCACGCGGCGCGTTTCGATATACCCAGCTACCTGTAACGGCATCAGCTGTTTTTATCACTGTTTTTTCTTGCGTCTTGCTCATACAAGTGGCTTAGCATTATGGCAGCCCTTGCGCAATATGGCTGTTGTAGTTAATGACATAGTGCGAGACCAATGAGTAATGATCTTATTATTTATTGGTAAACAGAACAAAGGGGAAAGAAATGCGTAATCATAAATTAATCCGCTTGTTTGTTGATACTGACCTTCCTGGTACAGGGCCAACTGTGTTAAGTGACGCGCAATCCCATTATTTGCTCAATGTGATGCGTTTGAAAGTCGGTGCAGAACTTGCCTTGTTTAATGGGCGAGATGGTGAATGGCTGGCGGTGATCTCTGACGCTAAAAAACGCGCGGTTACGATAAAAGTAGGAATCCAAAGTAAACCCCAAACATATACCCCTGATCTTTGGCTTGCTTTCGCACCGGTCAAAAAAGCCCGACTTGATTTCATTGCCCAAAAAGCAACTGAACTAGGTATTGACACGCTGATTCCAATGATCACAGATCGCACTGCTGTGGACCGTGTGAAGGAAAGCCGCTTATATGCCAACGCAGTTGAAGCCGCTGAACAGTGTGAGCGTTTGTCAGTGCCTACAGTCAGTAAGGTTATCAAGCTGGAAGCCCTGTTGCAAAACTGGCCGCAAAATCGGCGCATTATGTTTTGTGACGAGCAACTTTCTGGCGATAACGCCTATCAAGCACTTGTGAAGTCTGGTCAAAGTGGCGACTTAGGGCAAGGAAATGATGAAAAATGGGCGATTTTAATCGGGCCAGAGGGTGGCTTTACTGATAATGAGCGCAGACAGATTATAGCCTTGCCAGGTACGGTGACTGTATCCCTTGGTCCCCGTGTATTGCGGGCCGATACTGCTGCCATTGTTGCCATTAGTCTGTGGCAAAGCGCCCTTGGTGACTGGGTTTAGATGTGCAGAGCATGAACAATTTATATTTGTTTTCTGGAGCAAATCTAAAGGGAATTAAGAAAGTATAGCGAGACCAATAAATAATGAGATCATTATTCGCTATGTCTCTTGGGATAAGTCGAACCGACATAAATACTTATAGCCAAATAAGGGGATCAATATTCACCGCATTTGGCTATAGTATAGAAGAATTGATACCATCTGACCGTTTCAAGCTTATTGCATGTGCTGTAGGCCAGCGCGAAGATAGTCATACCCTGTGTAAACGGTCAAAAGGGCGGCGATCCATAAACCTATAATGCCTAACTCATAGGCGGGCAGTCCAAATTCGGGTGCACCAAGTGACCAACACAAAGCACCAAGCGCCAACATCTGCACTGTTGTTTTCCATTTAGCCAGCATGGTGACAGGCACACTCACACGAATGCCAGCCAAAAATTCCCGCAAGCCAGAAACCAAGAGTTCACGGCACATGATGATCACAGCCGCCACAACATGAATACCGTCTACCCAGCCAGCGCTAACGACCATAATAATCACAGTTGCGACCATTAATTTATCAGCGATTGGGTCCATGAACTGCCCAATTTTAGAGACGCTGCCCGTTGTGCGCGCAAGGTAGCCATCAAAAAAATCGGTTATTCCAGCAACGGCGAAGGTGACAAAGGCGATATGGCTTCCTAGGGGTTGGTCCATATAAAATGAAGCAATCAACAGGGGAATCACAAAAATCCGTGATAAGGTGAGTAAATTTGGTATAGTCCACACGGTATAGGATGCCTTAAATATATAATGATGTACTTTGTTTTTAATTTTGGCATACCATAGCGATATTTTGACTGAAATCAATCTTCTGGAAAAATTTTATTATCAGGATAATGTTTTTTCGAGCTGCGCTCTATTCATGAAAATGATCATAGATATTTTGTGCCATAGCTTTGCTAATGCCTTCGACACTCATCAGGTCCCTAACATCAGCGCCAGTAACAGCTTTTGCAGACCCAAAATGTAACAAAAGGGCTTTTTTGCGTTTTGCACCCACGCCAGGGATGGTATCAAGTGGTGATTTTTTAAGATCTGATTTACGGCGTGCCCGATGAGTGCCAATGGCATAGCGATGAGCTTCATCCCGCAGTCGCTGAAGATAATATAACACGGGATCATTGACAGGCAGCGTAAAGACGGGTTTACCAACCCTGTGGAATTGTTCGCGCCCCGCATGTCGGTCTGGCCCTTTCGAGATAGCTACAATGGTCACACCGTCAACCCCTAGGTCTTGTAATGTTTCTGTCACGGCGCTCAGCTGTCCTTTACCGCCATCAATAAGTAAAAGGTCAGGCCAATGTCCACGCTCACGGCTTTCATCTTCTTTGATTAAACGTTTAAAGCGCCGTTCCATAACCTCGCGCATCATACCAAAATCATCCCCAGGCGCAATGCCATCAGATTTTATGTTGAACTTGCGGTAACTGTTTTTTATGAAACCTTCTGGCCCGCTGACCACCATGCCGCCAACCATATTTGTGCCTTGGATATGGCTATTGTCGTAAATTTCAATACGCTTTGGGGGTTCTAGCATCTCGAATAAATCTTGTACTCCTTCCAGTAATTTCAAAGTGGCAGCGCTTTCGGCTAAACGGCGTTCTAAGGCTTCTTTCGCGTTGCGCACGGCTTCAACAATAACGTCACGTTTTTTACCTTGCTGGGGTACTGTTAGCTCTACTTTGCGTTCCATGCGCTTTGATAAAGCTGTTGAGATCAAAGCCACCTCTGATAAGGTGTGCGATAGCAAAATTAGTTTTGGTGCGGGCTTGTTGTCATAAAATTGCCCAAGAAAAGCTGTTAGGACATCTTCGATGCTTTCATCTTTATCATGTTTGGGGAAAAAGGCACGATGCCCCCAGTTTTGACCCGCACGAAAAAAGAACACCTGCACCCCTACTTGCCCCCCAACGCTGGCCGCAGCGATCACATCCGCTTCATGCACCATCGCATTGACCATGCTTTGATGGCTTTGAATATCAGTTAGGGCTTTTAAACGGTCACGGAGTGTTGCCGCTTTTTCATAGTCCTGCGCTGCACTGGCGTCCATCATTTCATCGGCAAATTTTTTCTGTACACCCGTATCACGACCTTCAAGAAATGCTTTGGACTCGGCTACCATATCACTGTAGTCGGATACTGTGACCTTATCGACGCACGGTGCATTACATCGCTTGATTTGGTGTAACAGACAGGCCCGTGTGCGGCTTTCCAGTGTGTGGTCACTGCAACTGCGTAACTGGAAGACTTTCTGCAAAGTGTTTAATGTACGTGTCACACTAGCCGCCGAGGCGAAGGGACCAAAATAATGCCCTTTATGTTTTCGTGCGCCGCGATGCTTGGTGATTTGCGGCCATTTATGATCTGTCCGCAACAAAATATATGGGAAACTTTTATCATCTTTTAGCAAAACATTAAACGGCGGTTTAAACCGTTTAATCAAAGAGGCTTCCAGTAACAAGGCTTCGGCCTCGGTCCGAGTAGTAATGAAAATCATTGACCGTGTTGCGCTTACCATGCGCTTTAGACGGTGCGTTAATCGGTTGACATGTGTGTAGCTAGCAATTCGCTTTTTAATATCTTTTGCTTTGCCGACATATAACACATCATCATGCGCATCTAGCATACGGTAAACACCAGGTGCGGTTGGGGCGGTTTTCATAAAACCAGCAATCACATCAATGCCACTTACTTTTGACTGTGGCTCATTTGACAGTGACACAGGAGGGGTAATCTTTGATGTGTCTATCGCAGAATCAGATGCAACCTGTCGTGAGTTAATATTTTGCTTATCATTGATCACAAATTGATACCTTTTCCCCACATTTCGACTTTTTTTGAAAAAGTGCAAGTAGAATCATGACCTTAAAATTTTGCGGATTGATTCGCAAAATTGTTTTCCACGAAAATTGTGGATAAGTCTGTGTGTAACGTCCGTCATAAAGTCGTCATATGGCAGAGATGTGGGGTTTTTCACGAATTGCCTATTTTTTGTGCATTTTTTTTAAGCCATTGATTTATATGGATTAGTTTAAAAATTAAGCGAGTCAAAAGATAAATTAAAAAAAATTTCAACGGTGATATATTATTTCAATTGTGCTGATAGGCTCGTGTGCACAACTTCGATAGATCATAAGTTGAAGTCATTCTAATCGTTTAGTTTTTTATAGAGAGGAAAGCATTAATCTGTGCTTTGAAAGCGCTCAATTTCGACGCCGACGCTTAACGCGGCTTTTATCGCCTCAAGCTTTTCAACACGCACCCGCGAACGGATCACTTGCTGATTTTCCAAAGACATTTCGGCAATTTTTTCGGCAAGCGTTTCCACAAGATTAATGTGGCCCTGAGCGATGATGTTTTCCACACCTTTTACAATTTGATTATAACAGACCACATTTTCAATATGATCACCATGATGCTTTAAATTTTCATGGACAGATAGATCAATATTAATTCTAACTCGTTGACGGTAGCCTTTTTCATGATCATAAACACCAATTTCGGCGAGCGCTTCAAAATCACGAACAAAAACCCGACGAATGGCATGATCATCATTAACCATTGAGTGCTGCAAGCCTTTTAAAGGCTTTTTAAGGCGTTGAGGTGTCATATACATTACTGCTTTCATAATCAGGTGTTTGCCATGCAAGGTGCTGTCCGCCATCAAGGGCGAGCATTTGTCCAGTGAGCGACGGCGTATTAAGAATAAATTTCATAAGCGAAACGATCTCGTTCAAGTCTGGCCCTTTTTGTAATGGAATTTGTTTTGTTTCTTTGGCGAAATGATCTGCGGTTTGATGAATACTGCGCAGCGTAGGGCCTGGTGCTACAGCGTTCACGCGAACCGTTGGTGCCAGTGCCATTGCTGCAGTTTGTGTGAGTGTCCACAAGGCGGTTTTAGATAAAGTATATGTCATAAATGATGGATTTAATCGTTTAACGCGTTGATCAATCATATTAATCACATTGCCATCATCACCGTTAAGGGCAATTGAAAAGGCTTGCATCAGCAATAATGGCGCAAGGACATGCACATTCATATGGTCCTGAAAGCGCTCAGCCGTGCATGTATGAATATTATCGGGTTCAAACAGGGATGCATTATTAATCAAGCACGTAATTTTGCCGCCCATTGCTTCACTCGCTTTATTAATTAAAGACGAAGCGTCTTTGGTATTCAATAAATTTGCCTGCACAGCAGCAGCATTCACGCCGATGGTTTTCAGGTCGTCAACTGTTTTATCAGCAGCGCGGTGGGAGCCATTATAATGCACAGCAATATCATAACCATGATCAGCAAGCCCTAGGGCAATGGCACGTCCAACCCGTTGACTAGCCCCAGTGATTAACGCGGTGGGTTTATTCTGTGCCATAGGCT
This sequence comes from Kordiimonadaceae bacterium, assembly GCA_014238195.1. Classification (GTDB taxonomy): domain Bacteria; phylum Pseudomonadota; class Alphaproteobacteria; order Sphingomonadales; family Kordiimonadaceae; genus JABABO01. The sequence continues at coordinate 11,791 of JABABO010000183.1, forward strand.
CAAGTTCCTTTTGCTTTCAGCCTGACCGCCTGCCTTTAACATAAAGCTTATATGTCTAGGTCTGTAATATTCGGGATACTAAGGCTTAGGGCGCCCGCCGTATCACCGTTAATTCCCAGATACACCATATAGACAATATACAAGCTGAACATGATGATACCGCTCCTACGCCTTATTTTTGTGCGCAGTACTATAAAAGGTAACAAAGCAAGGGCTGTTGCTAACATAACCCAGAAATCTACGGCGAGAAAGCTTTTGGGAATCGGAATGTCGCCAAACAAGCTAGCAGCCCCAATAATACCCAATATATTGAAAATATTTGAGCCAATTACATTCCCAATAGCAACATCGCCTTGACGGTGCATAGCAGCAGCAACAGCCGTAACCAATTCAGGCAGACTTGTCCCTATAGCTACCAGCGTTAGACCAATCACAGCTTCAGAAACCCCAAACTCACGGGCAATCATCACGGCACCATTCACCAGAAAGTCAGCCCCTAAGGAAAGGCCAATCAGCCCCCCCAAGACCATGACACCTGCTTTAAAGTACCCTGCAGGTTCTTCTTTTAATTCTTCTAAATCATTATCTTCTTCTTCGGGGTGCTCGCGTCCATAAATGGCTGAATAATACAGGAAACTAAACAACATCATCAGCATGATCAGTCCGTGTATCCAGCGGATTGTACCATTGGCTGCCATGCCAATAAACAGCGCATTAGCACCCAGCATGATCAATAGATTTCGCCCAAGCCTTGGTGTTGCGCAGCACATAGGCGCGATAATGGCAGGCACACCGATCACCAATAGAATATTTGCAATGTTTGATCCCACGACATTGCCAAGTGCCAAAGTTGGGGCACCTTCTAGGACAGCGTCAATACCAACGACAAGTTCAGGGGCACTGGTGCCAAAGGCCACAATGGTTAAACCGATCACTAAAACGGGTACGCCCATACGCTTGGCAATAGAAACGGCGCCGCGCACAAGAAAATCACCTGCTAGAACTAATAAGACAAGGCCAATAACAATCTGAACATATTCCATATAAGCAGGGTATCCATTTATTTGCAGATATATCTGACACTAAAATCCAGTATCATTTGTATATAGGGATTAATAGAGCAAAAAGAAAGTCAGTAGCCACGGTTAAGATCGACGAGGTTTCTTGGGCGTTCCCCACGCTCAATTTTTTCTATGGTATCGCGGATATACATCATCGCTGTTTCAGGCCTAGTTATTGCCGCGATATGGGGGGTGAGAATAATATCATTTCGCCCCCATAACGGGCTAGATTTAGGAAGTGGTTCATGCTTAAAAACGTCCAATGAAGCTGCTCGAATATGGCCGTTATCCAGCAGATTTATCAGGTCCTCAATTTTCAATGCATTTCCGCGTCCGCAATTAATAATCGTCGCTCCCTTTGGTAATTCTGACATGGTATCACCGTCAAGCAGGTTATGTGTGTCTGGGGTATCTGGTAGCAGGCACATCAGAATATCAGTATTATTAAGAAATAAACTAAGATCAGCGGCACCCCTATAATGGGTGATGCCGTCTTCGGGTTTTTTGTCAGTGCGTGACCAGCAATTTATTGGATACCCAAAGGGTTTTAAGCGGCGAACACAGGCTTTGCTCAGAATGCCATAACCCATGATTCCCACTCTGACATCCTGTGCAGGCTTGGAAAAATAGACTTTCCAGCACTGTTGCCTTTGTTGATCTAGCAATTTTGGCATACCCCGGTGCTGCATTAAAACATTCATCATAACATATTCGGCCATACCTTCACAAAGGCTTGCGTCACCCATACGAATGATGGGAATATCCATTGGTAGATTTGGATCATTTGTTAAATGATCAACCCCCGCGCCCAATGAAAAAATGGCTTTGATGTTAGGGCGTTTGGCTAGCTCACCATGGGGGCAGTGCCATACCATGGCGTAGGCAGGCTCTGAGGTGACGTCTCCCCAGTTTGGATACACCCGCATTTCGCACTGTGGTAAATATTTCTCGCACAAAGACACCCAAATATCTGGCGAGTCTGTTTCACACAGGTAAATGAGCTTAGGGTTCTGGGGCCTTGATGCCATAATAAACTTTTCTCGTGAAGTTTGGTGTATGGGATTAAAGCAGCATTGTAGACAAGAAGTCTCTTTGGGCAAGTGCTATTTTTTACTTGATTTATAGGGCACTGCCACTTATGTTCCGCGCACGAATCATAGGGCGTCCAGAAGATATTGAGAAGATATTGAGTGAATTTTGGCGCGAATACTGTATTTGGGTATAAAATTTAACCCAAATTGAAAGATAAAGGTAAGAAACATGGCAGTTCCAAAGAGTAAGATCACACCGTCTCGCCGTGGCATGCGCCGTTCACACGACGCCCTGAAAGTTGCTAACTTCCAAGAAGATAGCCACACAGGTGAGTATAAATTGCGCCACCACATTGACCTGAAAACAGGCATGTACCGTGGTAAGCAAATTTTAGAGCCAAAAGGCGACTTCTAGAATTATGCTTAAAAATACACTTAATACGGCGTTCTTTGGGAGCGCCGTTTTTTGTTTTAGCATGAATGCTGAATAGCTTTAATCACTGTGTGTTTTGCCTTTACCCACTATTGGGAATGACCAATGATACTGAATGGCTAAAGCACGCAGACTAAAGCTGGCAAGGATCGCAGTGCACGTTCGGACTTCTACACTGAGCATGATGGGTAATAACAGAAATGAAATACCGCCCAGAAGGGCAGCGCTTATATATATTTCTTTGCGAAATAAGACGGGAATTTCATTACAAATGATGTCCCTGACAATACCGCCAAATGTTGCGCTCATGGCCCCAAATAATACGGCGGTAAAAGGATGCGCCCCTAAACTGACAGCTTTGGCAGTTCCTGCAACAGCAAAAAGTGCCAGTCCCGCAGCGTCAGCCCAGATCAGGGCCTTTAAGCGCTTACCCATAAGCCTATTTTGTAATGTTGTGGCAGTGATTGCAGCTAAAGTACAAATATAAATATCTGTTGGGTTACTCACCCAGGTGACAGGGGTAGCCCCTAATAAAAGATCGCGCATAGTTCCCCCACCAACCCCCGTAAGGCAGGCGATAAACATGACACCAATAAAATCCATTTCCTGACGCAAGGCTTGCAGCGCCCCTGAAAAGGCAAAAACTGCGGTGCCTGCATATCCAAAAATTATGAGCATGGATGTTGTGATCATATTTTTTCCCAGACTTTTTTCAGTATCGGTTTACTGTACAAGTGATATTTATGGCTATTATAATTTGTTTACTGTGTACTTAGGATATTCTTAAGAGTGCTTCATTAAATATAGTTTTTTAACGATGTGATCGCAAGCATATCGCCTCAATTAGGAAGATTAAGTTTCATGGTTAAAGTCCCCACCCGATTTTTAGGTTATTCTTTTTGTATTGGTGATATTCTTCTTGAAATGGACGATGATTTGTTGCTTTTTAATGCCGATGGGGCTGCGTCGGAAGTTTTTGGCACTGACCTGTCTAAGGCAGTTGGGTCCTCTGTTATGGATTTCATTCGGCCAAGGGATCATGATGTTATCCGTAACGCGGTCCAAAATCTTACAGTGTCGCATCGCATGGGGCCTGTGAATATTGATATGAAGAATGCGATTGGAAGCTGGCAAACATTTAGTGCTTTTTTGGCCAAGTTGCCTACTCAAGATAAAAAGGTATATATGGTGCTTGCAAAAC
>JABABO010000329.1 GCA_014238195.1 Kordiimonadaceae bacterium
GACATGAAAAGCAAAAGCATAATCAGGGGTACCAAAGCGCTGCCAAATTTTATCATCCCGCATAGCACTGGCCCCTGGGCCGCGCTCTTCAGCAGGTTGCCCGATAAGCATGAGCGTGCCAGACCATTGATCGCGGGTTGCGGCCATACGCCGCGCTGTACCCACAAGCGATGTAATATGCACATCATGACCGCAGGCGTGCATGACAAAAACGTCTTTGCCATCCCAGTCTGTTTGCTTTGCGCGACTTTGATTAGACAGGCCTGAATTTTCCTGTATGGGTAGCCCGTCCATATCCGCGCGCATCATCACCAACGGACCTGGACCGTTTTCCATAATAGCAACTAGACCTGTACCGCCAACATTTTCAGTGACTTCAAAACCAACTGAGCGAATTTCATCTGCGAGCCGTTTAGCAGTTTTAAATTCCATTAAAGACAGTTCAGGATTACGGTGAAAATGGTCCCATAAAGCACCCAAATGATCATCATAATCTTTTGCGATCGCGTCTGACAATTCACTAGCATCTAATTGCATTGGTGAAAATGTAAGACTTGCAAACATGCCAAAAACTAGAAACACTTTTTTCATACCTTATTCCCTCATCACTTGGTAAGCGTAATTTAGATTGAGACTATCAGAAGAAATGAATTTAACAAGGCCAGAGTGCTTCAAAAATAGCAAATGACTAAAGATTATGAATTTGGTAAAATCACAGCTTCACAATCACTATAATCAGTGACATGTAAGCTTGCATCTTTAACAGCATCACCAATACCAACAAAGCGCCAACCAAGCCCTTCGGTCGCCAACTTATCCCAAGGCCCATCCCCTACATAGGTGATGCTTTCAAAGCGATCCTTTTCACTTAGGCGGTCCTGTGCCCTTGATAAGGCTGTCAGCATAATTTCCATGCGATCAAAATGGTCATCACTGGTTGCCATTACCAAACGATCTAACGAGAAACCAGCCGCAGCTAATTTAAAACAAGCTGTTGGCCCCCAAGCACCTGTCGCGAATGCAGTGCCATAGTCTGAACGATCATCTAGTGTTTTCATAAAGTCATGAACACCCTTTTTTGGTATGCAGCAGTCTGGGTTAGCGTCCAGATACTCCATCACCAAATCAGAAAAATGATCCCGCACCGTAGCAAATTCTTTTTCTGTAACCTCGCGGTTAAGCGTTTTTAAAACTGCGTCAACAAGAATGCCCGTATCTGTGACATGATCAAAATCTTGTTTCGGTCCCACTTCAATATCCAACACATCTTTTATCGCTTGCCGGTAAAGCTTAGAATCAAAGCCATCGGTATCAACAAGTGTCCCATCAATATCAAAAATAATAAGATGCATGAATTTAGTTATTCATTTGATTGAAGAAATCTTCATTTGTGGCGCTGTCTTTTAACTTCGATAGTAAAAATTCCATCGCATCGACCGTGCCCATAGGGGTTAATATACGGCGTAAAACCCACATTTTTGCGAGCGTTCCTTGATCAACGAGCAGTTCTTCCTTGCGCGTACCAGATTTCAAAATATCGATAGACGGGAAGACACGTTTATCAGCAACTTTGCGGTCTAGAATGACTTCGCTGTTCCCTGTCCCTTTAAATTCTTCAAAAATGACTTCATCCATACGGCTGCCTGTTTCAATCAAGGCAGTGGCTATGATGGATAAAGAACCACCTTCTTCGATATTACGCGCAGCACCAAAAAAGCGTTTGGGTCGTTGCAGTGCATTCGCATCAACGCCGCCTGTTAACACTTTTCCGCTTGAAGGCACTACAGTATTATAAGCACGTGCAAGACGCGTGATACTATCAAGTAAAATCACGACATCTTTCCCATGTTCCACAAGGCGTTTTGCTTTCTCAATTACCATTTCTGAAACCTGCACATGACGGCTTGCTGGTTCGTCAAAAGTTGATGAAACAACTTCACCAGCAACAGAGCGCTGCATATCGGTCACTTCTTCTGGGCGTTCATCAATCAATAAAACAATAACATAGCATTCAGGGTGGTTTGTTGTGATTGATTTAGCGATATTTTGCAATAAAACAGTTTTACCCGTGCGCGGCGGCGCAACAATCAACGCCCGTTGGCCTTTTCCAATTGGGCTAACCAAATCTATCACGCGACTAGAACGATCTTTAAGTGTTGGGTCCCGCATATCAAGCTGTAAGCGCTCGTCAGGATAAAGCGGTGTTAAATTATCAAAATGAACTTTATGCTTCATGCGCTCAGGGGCATCAAAATTAATATTCGAGACTTTCAATAACGCAAAATAACGTTCCCCATCTTTTGGGGCGCGGATCTGACCTTCAACCGTATCACCTGTACGCAAAGCAAAACGACGAATTTGACTTGGGCTTACATAAATATCGTCAGGCCCTGGAAGATAATTTGCTTCTGGGCTTCGCAGAAAACCAAAACCATCGGATAAAATCTCAATGACACCACCTCCCATGATTTCCTGACCATCTTCGGCCAAGTTTTTTAAAATAGTGAACATAATATCTTGCTTGCGCATACTTGAGGCGTTTTCAACGCCAACTTTTTCGGCAAGTGTTAAAAGATCAGCGGGGGGTTTTTGTTTTAGGTCTTGAAGATTCATGGTTTTACCAATTTTATAAGATACTATTTCTATTTTTTTTTGAAAAGAAATTCTAGTTAGAAACAATAATGAAGTTAAGGATACAACGAAGAAGAATTAAAGAGAGAGGGTCACTGCGCGATATTTATTGATGATAAGCAAATCAGCGAGCATTGAATAATAAAGTCTACACAATAAATTCAAACACATACTATGCTATAGATACCAGAGATTAATATTCTGTCAAGTAAACGATGCATTTTTATAAAATCAATAACACATTTAGGAAAATGGCTTAACCACCACTAGAATGACTACAATGATCGTTATAAATGCAGGGATTTCATTCACGATCCTAAAAAACTTTTCCGTTTTTGGGCGCTCTCCCTTTGTCATTGCTTTATGCCAATGAACCAGAGCCCCATGATATGCGGTTAAAATAACAATAAAAACCAGCTTAAAATAAAACCAAAGTCCCGCATCTTTTCCAAGGATTACTGCAAGCATCAAACCAAATACCCATGCTGCCATAACAGCGTTATGTAAAATAATTCTGCGCAAGCGATCTGCGCGCTCATTCCAAAGCCTATCTTCATTACTGCCCACATCATATTGGCATTGATAGGCCAAATACCGTGGCAACATAAATAATCCAGCGATCCAAAATATGACCGATATAATATGCAGCGCTTTTATAAGCAGGTAATATTCAGCAAGAAAAACCATCTTTACCGCCTAAAATTTTTAAGTGTCTCACAAAGTAACGCCACATGTTCGGGTGGGGTTTCTGGTACAAAACCATGCCCTAAATTAAAAATATGGGGTCCATCTTTTAGGGCCTCTAATATGCGGTTTGCTTCCATCACCATAGATTTACCCCCAGCAACAACATGATGTGGGTCCATATTCCCTTGTACTGGGACAAGGCTTTGCACATAATTTTTAGCCCAATCAAGCGGAACCCCTGTATCAAGCCCCACAGCATCAATACCTGTAGACTTTACATAATTAGGATACTGGGCACCCGCAAGTCGTGGAAAACCAATGATCGGTGTTTCACGGTGTTTTTTTCGAATTTTATCAACAATCGCGCGGGTAGGTGCGATAATCCAGTCTTGAAATTTTTTCTCACTAATAGCAGCTGACCAACTATCAAAAATTTGAACAGCATCAGCACCAGCATCAATTTGTGCAATCAAATATTCGGCCGTCGCATCAACGACCATGTTAAGCATGCTCTCAAAAAGGTAAGGATTTTTGTAGCCAAGTTGCCGGGCTGCTGCATGATCTTTACTGCCTTGCCCTGCGATCATATATGTTAAAACTGTCCAAGGAGCACCAGCAAAACCTAGCAAAGTCACATCATCTGGCAAGCTGTTTTTAAGAAGCCGTAACGTTTGATAGACATTACTGACTTTCGCATCAAAACCATCTAAACTTAGCCCAGAAAAAGTTTTTTGATCAATGATCGGTGTTAATTGTGGTCCTTTCCCCGTTTCAAACCAGACTTTCTGACCTAGTCCATCGGGGACAACAAGAATATCCGCAAATAAAATAGCACCGTCCATACCATAACGGCGGATCGGTTGGAGTGTTACTTCGCAGGCTTTTTCAGGGTTATAACAAAAATCCATGAACGATGGACATGTTGAACGCACCTCTCTGTACTCTGGCAAGTAACGCCCTGCTTGTCGCATAAACCAAAAGGGTACGCTATCAGAAAGATTTCCTTTGAGGGTATTTAATAATAGTTTTGTCATAGAATACCTAAGCTTAAAATTTATGATCTGATCTCTATATCACGCTCAAAACTAATAAATATATAGTATATATATAATAAGGATGTTGTAGTAGTGAATCCTTGTGGATACTGGGGAAAACAGTTTATCCACAGTTTTATCCAGTGCTCTGGTTTTTTTATAACTGCTATAAATGGGGCATAAAATGAATTAGCAACAAAAATTAAAGCTTTTTTGGTTTATGCCTGATATTTTTATCCCCACTGTTTAGGCCAGTGGATGAAAAGGATAAAAGAAGGATATTTCCCTTGTGAATTGGGGGCAAGTCACTAATTTAGATATGCAGAATAGTATAAAAGAGTTATCCACAGGCTTATGCATTCTGTTATACTGTTTAGAATTTTGTGTTTGGAAGATTTATGTCTGATATTTTAAATGTCCCTGTTGAAAATCAAAATACATCTGACGGCGTAAATCCAAACGCACCAGTTTTTCATTTACACCTAGTTTCAGACAGTACGGGCGAAACACTAGAAGCCATTGTATCAGCGGCACTTGTCCAGTTTCAAGGGGTGAATGTACGTAAACATTATTGGCCGCTGATCCGCACAGCAATGCAAATGCGTCGATTGATGGATGATATTGCCGAGAACCCTGGTCTTGTGATGTATACGCTCGTTAATCTTGATATTCGCCGCGCTTTGGAAGAAGGTTGCAAGACTAATAATCTGCCTGTGTTATCAATTATGGATCCAGTTATAAATTTACTTGGCTCTTATTTTGGACAGCAAGCTAGCCATTTACCAGGCCTGCAGCATATTATGGATGCCGAATATTTTGCCCGTATTGATGCCGTGCATTTCACAATGGCCCATGACGATGGACAGCTAACTCATGATCTTGTAGACGCGGACATTATTTTGGTGGGGGTGTCGCGGTCTAGCAAAACGCCGACCAGCATTTATCTAGCCAACAAGGGGTTTAAAACTGCAAATATTCCATTTGTTCCCAATTGCCCAATGCCGCAGGAGCTGGATAACTTGCCGGGTAAATTTGTTATTGGCTTGACAACCAGCCCTGATCGGTTGGTGCAAATACGCACAAACCGTTTGCGCAGTATTAATGAGAGCGAAGACGGCGATTATACAGACGTGGAACAAATTCGTGATGAAGTTAAACAGTGCCGCCGTTATTGTAGCGAGCGAGGTTGGACAACACTTGATGTGACACGGCGGTCAATAGAAGAATCTGCTGCAGCGATACAAAATCGTTATCAGCACTGGCTGGATGAACAAAGTGATCCCACTGATGCGGAAAGCGTTCGATAATCATGCATGCCCCTCAGTATCCCCTGATTCTTGCATCTAATAGCGTGACCCGTAAAACACTGTTAGAAAATGCAGGCTTGACATTCACTGTAAAGGCCGCAGCGGTTGATGAAGCAGGCATAAAGGATTCGCTGATCGGTGAAGGGGCGCCAGACAGGGATATTGTTGATGTGCTTGCTGAAATGAAAGCAGTGAGTGTTTCACGTTTGAACCCAGGCGCCTTGGTGATTGGTGCGGATCAAATCCTTGTGGTGGATGGGGTGTTCATCAGCAAAGCAAAAACTACGGCGCAAGCAAAAGCCGTTTTGCAAGGCTTGGCTGGCAGGGATCATAGTCTTATGTCGGCAGCTGTTATCGCACTTGACGGCCAACCCATATGGCGGGCCATGGAAAGTGCGCACCTTACCATGCGGCCCTTAAATGACGCGTTTATTGATCAGTATTTACAGGCGGTTGGCGATAAAGCTTTTATGAGCGTCGGTTGCTATCAGCTTGAGGGAATGGGGGTGCAGCTCTTGAACCGTGTTGAGGGTGATTTTTTTACGGTTCTTGGTCTGCCGTTGCTTAAACTGCTCGATTTTTTGCGCCGCTACGGTGTTGTGGAAACATAAATGGTCAGCATAAATAAAAACCTTGAGACATTAAAAGCAGGTGTCATTGGATACCCAATTGCTCAAAGCTTATCACCGCTAATTCATAATCATTGGATGCGGCAACTTGCTATACTTGGTGACTATAGTGCCATTGAAGTTGCCCCTGATGCACTTGAGCGGGCCATTGATACTTTTAAACGTCAGGACTTTTGCGGTTGGAATGTGACAGTACCCCACAAAACTAACATTGTTCAGTATATGGATACGCTTGCCCCGCTTGCCAGAACGCTTGGTGCCGTGAACACAGTGAAAGTTGACACAAATGGGCATCTTACGGGCTTTAATACGGATGTCGCTGGTTTTATGGACCATTTGCAAGCAAGCGCCCCTGATTGGCCGCGGGACAAACCCGTGCTGGTTTTGGGGGCAGGTGGGGCTGCGCGCGCAGCGATAATGGGCTTAATTAATCAAGACGTGCCTTTTGTGATGATCTGCAATCGTACCCGTCCAAAAGCAGAAGACGTTGCGGCCAGACTTGGGCGTGACCGTGTAACGGTGGTGAATTGGGGTGACCGAAACGAGGCTGCCACCTCAGCAGGCTTGATTGTCAATACCACAGTGCTCGGTATGCAGGGGTCACCGGCACTTGATCTTGATCTATCAGGCGCTGGCAAGGATACGGTTGTTTATGATATTGTTTATAAACCCTTAGAAACACCGCTTATCAAGCAAGCGAGATCACACGGTCTGCAAATGATTGATGGTCTTGGTATGTTGGTGGGCCAAGCGGCGGCGGCATTTCATATTTGGTTTGGCATTACCCCTAATTATGATAAAGCCCTGAAAACTAAGCTATTGTCTGAGCTGGGCGAAGGATCATGAAAATTATTGGGCTAACAGGCTCCATTGGTATGGGTAAAAGCGAAACTGCAAAGATGTTTCAGGCAGCTGGGATTGCTGTTTTTGACAGTGATGCAACGGTTCATAAACTGCAAGCGGTTAGCGGGGATGCGCTACCAATGATCGCGGCCGTGTTTCCAGGGGTGGTTGAAGGTGGCGTTTTAAACCGCGCTAGACTGGGGGACATAGTTTTTAAAAATCCGCAAAAAAAGCGTGCGTTGGAAGCGATTATGTTTCCATTGCTTGATGAAGCCCGCACATATTTTATCACCGATGCGCGGCAAAAGGGCCACAGTCTTGTCATTATTGATGCGCCCTTGTTGTTTGAAACGGGCCTTGATCGGCACTGTGATAAAATCGTGGTGGTGAGCGCACCACAGGATGTCCAGCGCGCGCGCGTGATGGCGCGTCCCCATATGTCACGCGCTAAATTTGAAAGTATTTTAAACAGTCAAATGCCTGACCAAGCCAAGCGCGACAAGGCAGATTTCCTTATTGATAGTAGCAAGGGTTTTGCCCACGCCAAGCGACAAGTCGCTGATATTATCAGTCAAGTCACAGATGGGCCCAATTAAAAGCCACTATCCTTTGATGCTATTTAAGACCATCAACCCTTTATCATGTGTAGGTAATATCCATGGCATTGAGATCACTGAGTGTTAAGCCCGTGAACAATATTGTTGTGCTATCGCTAAGGGTGATCAACAAGCCACTGTCTGTGTCCTCAGCCGCATTGGTTACGGCATCCAGCCCCGTGAACCCTGCCTGCGATAAATCAAGCATATCATCACCTAAGTCAAAGTCCGTGACATGGTCATTGCCGCCCGTCAGGGTGAAGTCAAAGGTATCGGCACCAACCCCGCCTGCAAGCTGATCATCACCAGAGCCACCCCAAAGCGTGTCATCGCCGCTGCCGCCGCTCACGGTGTCATCGCCGTCGCCGTTGAAGATCAGGTCATCGCCGCCGCCGCTGTCGATCACATCATTACCAGTACCGCCGTACAATATATCATCGCCAATACCGCCAGAAAGCTGATCATCGCCAGAACCGCCCCACAGCGTGTCATTACCGCTGCCGCCTTGCAC
>JABABO010000331.1 GCA_014238195.1 Kordiimonadaceae bacterium
CTCGATGAAAATGACGCAATGATTGAATTGGAAAAACGGCTTGACGAGAATTTAAAAAGCATCCTATCGGGGAAGCCCTTTGATGATCTGCAATTTCGCAGCTTTCCTGCTCAGGCGCAAATGGCGCTTGCTGACATGGCCTATAATATGTATGGGAAACGGTTTCGCGGTATAAAAGATAATTCTAAACACACTGGATTCCCCTGTTTGATCACCGCCGCTTTTCACCGTGACTGGGCAATGGCCGCAAAGCAATCTTCACGTTCTGACGTCGGCGATAAGCGCAATAGTGATATCCGCAAATGGTTCGAAGAATCTTTTGAAAAATATTTTATCAGTGTGGCCCATAAACGCGCGGGTCAGGTGAAACTCCTAAAACGCGATGGCAGGTTACGGGCATTAAAAATAACCCCTGCCAAAATCACAGAACCCGCAGGCTATGCCCAGCGCTGCAAAAGCCCTTAATTAGATATTGTAAGGCTAAAATAACGATTAATATGAAAGCCTGACCGAAGCACATTTTGCGGATACTCGCTGGTGTAAAGGGGGTTATCGTCTGATATTAGGCAGTATTTATATTGAAACTTTTCTTGGAACTCTGGCGACAGACTTAAGAAAAACTCAGTTTTGGTCGACAGTGTTTCCAAGATCAAGTCCCTATCGATGATTTCAGGGTCAAAAAACTCAATATCATAGCGATGGCGGTAAAAGCGCTGACACGAAAACATCACAAGGGAACGTTTAATGTAGCTACCCCCATAATGATCACGGACCAGCCATAGCTCATAAGAAGCCTTTTGATCATTAAATTGATAGGGATACCAAATACCGTCATAGGCCGTTGACGCATAACCGATTTTACCATCAGCGTCTTTAACTTCCTGCCAGCCTTTGTCTTCCGTTGGCATACCATGAAGAACGTGTTGCCCATTGCGCAACAGCTGCCAGGAATCTCTACTTGACTGATGCCGCCCCTCCCTCATGAAAGCGTAATTTATCTTGCGCACCAAGGTCACGCCATTGGGAAAATGTTTAATGATATGATATGTATCTGTTTGGGCTAAACCTTTATCATCATAAGCGCGAAATTCATCATCGGTGATTTCATAATAGCCATTTTCAGTCAGCCGCCCAAGCTCATACCGCAATCCTATTTCCCAGCGCCCTTTAAATTTTTGCGCTGGCAGCTCCTGCAGCCAATATTTTTTTCTAGCCGCCAGCCTTTCTTTCTGGAAAGCTTGTTGCTGCGTTTTCTTGCCAGCCTTTGTCTCGGCCTCTGCCTCGGCCTGTGTCGCTGCCTCTTGCTCGGCATCTTGGGCGCTTGCTGCCGCACAGAAAACGCACGACAGAACCATCAAAGTTCGGATACAAAAATGGCAGAGTGACCACATGATAATGCCTTTCGCATGAGCGTTTTCTGGATAAACTTATAATAGCACTATGGCACAAGCATGGCAAATGCCCGACAGTCATTTTGTAAAGGGACAAGATAAATTCGTTTGTATGATCAGATGGCAAACACAGTTGCGTATGGGCGAATAGAATTGTTCAATACCTATTTAAAATACTTCGCTTTAACGCGGTATCCCAATAAAACAGACAACACACCAGCATATATGAGCGGTTCGATTTGCAAGCCTTTGCGCATCATAATAAAATGAATGATCCCAAGGATACTGATTAAATAAACACTTCGGTGTAGGCTTTGCCAGCGTTTAGCGCCTATTCGCTTAATCATGGCTTTGGTGCTCGTGAGGGCTAACGGAATTAACAAAATGAACGCTACCATGCCTAATGTAATATAAAGCCGTTTTAAAATATCAGCCCAAAGGTCAGCCCAAGCAAAAGCCAGATCAAGCCATATATAGCTTGTTAAATGCACAGTGACATAAAAAAAGGCAAATAAGCCCATCATGCGACGCAGTAATAATAAGGGATTATAGTGGGTTATTTTCGCTAACGGTCTGATTGCAAGGCCAATCAGTAAAAACCTTAGTGCCCAGTCACCCGAAAACCGATTAGAGGTTTCTTGCGGATTAAATCCCAGCCCGTGAGGCAAGCCACTATAGGCATTCATCCATTGATAGGCCAACCATGCAAACGGAATAAGCGCTGTCATAAAGACAATTGGCTTGACCGTGCGTTTAAAAGTTTGAGCTTTCATCATAGATGTCAATAATGTTTTGCAAGGTCCATGCCCGCATACATGTCTGCGACCCATTCAGTATAACCATTAAACATCATAGTTTTGCGGCGACCAAATTCACCAATGCGACGCTCACGGCCTTGGCTCCAACGTGGGTGGTTCACTTCGGGATTTACATTAGAGTAAAAACCATATTCACGCGGTGCTGATTTTGTCCAACTCGAAAGCGGTTCCTTGGATGTAAAAGTAAGTTTCACAATCGATTTAATCGACTTAAACCCATATTTCCACGGCACAACAAGCCGCATAGGGGCACCGTTCTGGTTGGGCAATTCTTTTCCGTATAGTCCCACAGCCATAAGGGTGAGTGGGTTCATTGCTTCGTCGATGCGCAAGCCTTCAACATAGGGCCAATCAAGCGTTGGCCAGCGTAGACCGGGCATTTGCTGACGGTTATTCAAGGTCTCAAATTTAATATATTTGGCACCTGATTGCGGGGACAGTTTCTTAAGTATACTGGCTAAAGGAACACCAATCCAAGGGATTACCATCGACCATGCCTCTACACAACGCAGTCTGTAAATGCGTTCCTCAAGCTTATTAAAA
>JABABO010000087.1 GCA_014238195.1 Kordiimonadaceae bacterium
GATTTACAAAAACTTGCTTTAGGTGATTTTGCGCCAGACTTAACAATCTTGCTCGATCAAAGTGTAGAAAAAGGACTTGCTAGGGCTGCGAGCCGCGAAAGCAGGCAGCAGAGCGGCGAGGATCGTTTTGAACGCTTAGATACCGAATTTCATCAAACATTACGACAAGCTTATCTGGATATCGCCCGTACCGATGATAAAAGAATTTGTGTTGTAGCTGCTGATCAATCCATAGACGGCGTTCATGTAGATATTTTAGCAATACTCCTACAAAAGTTCGGTATGTAAGATGGACGAAACTAGGGAATTAAAAACGCTTACCCCTCAGTTCAATAACACGTTGATAGGTCACGAAACTGCTGAGCGTGCATTTTTGGATGCTTATAACCGTGAGCGCTTGCATCATGCTTGGTTAATCACAGGCCCAAAAGGTGTAGGAAAAGCAACATTAGCGTGGCGATTTGCCAAATTTTTACAGTGCAGTGACGATGTTGAAGATACTCATGCTGCCTTGTTTGCTGCACCGTTACAAAATGATGCGCGCAGTTTGGATATAGACCCTGATAATCCAATATTATCGCGTATTAGTGCTGGGAGCCATGGCGGCATCAGGGCAATCACTCGCACAGTGAACGAAAAAACTGGTAAATTACGTAATGATATCGTGATTGATGATATCCGCAAATTGATTAAATTTTTCAATCAAACAGCGTCTGAGGGGACATGGCGTATTGCGATTATAGATGCAGTGGACGAATTAAATAGTGCGGCTGCGAACGCTTTGCTGAAAATTCTTGAAGAACCACCTGAAATGTCAATTTTATTCCTTGTAGCGCATTCACCAGGTAGATTGCTGCCAACAATTCGCAGCCGCTGTCGTGCTTTGGCTCTGTCGCCCCTTGATAATGATAATTTACATTTGGTTTTGGCGCAGATGTTTCCTGAAATGCCGACCGATCAACTAGCGACATTAGCCCATATGAGCACTGGTGCACCAGGACGCGGTGTGGAAATCAATAGCCTTGACGGCCTTAACTTATATACAAGACTTTTGAATATAATAACCAAGGCCCCGCGTATGAATATGCCTGATGTTCATAAATTAGCAGGCGAACTTGGGGCCATTAAAGCCGATGCACAGTACCGTTTATTTATCCATTTGCTGCAAGACTTCTTAACGCGATTGGTTAAGTGGTGTGCAACAGGATATCAGACCAATTTGGTAAAATCTGTCGAGGCAGAAATTTTTGACCGTTTCACTGCATGCTCAGGGCTTGATCCTTGGCTTGCTCTGTGGGAAAAGGTTGGTGAATTATCATCACGAGCGGATAGTGTTAATTTGGATCGTAAGCAGCTTATTGTGTTGTTGTTTGGCGATATTAACCAAATTTCCCGTATCTAGTAATAGTTTAAGTAAATAATATATATTATTGATATAAAAGAGAAAAAATATGCCTACTAGGCCATCATACTATATTACAACGCCTATTTACTATGTCAATGATGTGCCGCATATCGGCCATGCTTACACGACCCTTGCCTGTGATGTGCTCGCACGTTTCAAACGTCTTGATGGTTTTGACGTGATGTTTTTAACAGGGACAGACGAACATGGACAAAAAGTTGAAAAATCAGCCGTCGCAGCTGGTGTGGACCCCTTAAGTTTTTGCGATAAAGTTTCAACACGCTTTTCTGAATTGGCCGTTGCCATGAATTTTTCGCATGATCAATTCATCCGCACCACAGAAGAACGCCACAAAAAAGCCGCTCAACATTTATGGGAACGTATCAAATCTAAGGGTTATATTTATGAAGATAAATACGCTGGATGGTACAGTGTGCGCGATGAGGCTTTTTATGCTGAGAAGGAGCTGATTGTAGGCGAGGACGGCGAGAAGAGTGCCCCGACTGGTGCTGCGGTTGAATGGGTGGAAGAAGCCTCTTACTTCTTTAAACTATCAGCTTTTGCGGATCAGTTATTAGATTTATACAAAAGCCAACCTGATTTTGTTATGCCGCTGACACGTTTGAATGAAGTGAAAAGCTTTGTTGAGGGTGGCTTGTTAGACCTTTCAATCAGTCGCACAACATTTGATTGGGGTGTAAAGGTACCAGATAATGAAGACCATGTAATGTATGTTTGGATAGACGCACTTACGAATTATCTAACAGCGCTTGGTTATCCCGATGAGACAACAGATACTTATCAAAACTTTTGGCCTGCCAACATTCATATGGTTGGAAAAGATATTTTACGTTTTCACGCCGTTTATTGGCCTGCTTTTTTGATGGCGGCGGATTTGCCACTGCCCAAGCGGGTTTTTGCCCATGGTTGGTGGACAAATGAAGGGCAGAAGATATCTAAATCGCTAGGGAATGTCATTGATCCCTTTGAATTGATCGATACATATTCGCTGGATGCAACACGGTTCTTTATGCTACGTGAAGTGCCATTTGGCAATGATGGTGATTTTTCCCGTGCGTCTTTTGTAAATCGCTGTAATGCCGACCTCGCCAATGGTTTTGGTAACTTTGCCCAGCGTTCGCTTTCCATGGTCCATAAAAACTGTGATGGGGTGGTCCCTGTGTCTGGGCCATTAACAGATGATGACACAAAATTCCTTAGCGGTATTGAAAACGCCTTGGACGGCGTGCGCGGGCATATGGACTGTCAAGCCTTTCATAAAGCACTAGACGCAATCTGGACCCATGTCAGTGCAGCTGATAGCTATATTTCGGTTGCGGAGCCTTGGAAGCTGAAGAAAACTGACCCTGACCGCATGGCGACGGTTCTTTATGTCTGCACTGAAGCTATAAGAATGCTGGCCATTTTGATGCAGCCTATCATGCCAGATAGCGCTGAAAAAATGCTTGACCAAATGGGGGTTTCTGAGCGTGGGTTTGATCAATTGAGTGCAAAACACCGATTGAAGGCTGGCCATCAAATACCAAAACCGCAGGGGATTTTTCCGCGTTTTGAACATGAAGATACAAAGTAGGGTATGCTAAAATGTCTTATGGATACATTGTCGATAGTCACTGTCACCTGAATTACAAGGGTTTGGTAGAAGATCAAAGCGCAGTGATAAACCGCGCCCGTACAGCAGGCGTAGGCTGTATGCTGGCGATTAACACTAAAATTAGCGAGTATCATGAAATTGTTGATATTATTGACGCACATGACGATATTTTCGGGACAGTAGGCATACACCCACACGAAGCAGAAAATGAACCAAATGTTGCCCTTGAAGCACTTTTAAAGCGCACAGACCATGCTAAAATTGTTGGTATCGGTGAAACGGGGCTGGATTATTTTTATGATAATGCCCCGCGTGCTATGCAGCAGGACAATTTTCGCACCCATATCAAGGCGGCCCGCGAAACTGGTTTGCCCGTTATTATTCATACCCGTGATGCTGACGATGACTGCGCTGCTATTTTGCAATCAGAAATGGGGCAGGGGTCTTTTCCTGGCTTAATTCATTGTTTTACGGCGACACCTGAGCTTGCTAAAATAGCCATTAATATTGGTTTATATATTTCTGTCTCTGGTATTGTTACATTTCGCAGTGCTAAGATACTGCAAGACAC
>JABABO010000332.1 GCA_014238195.1 Kordiimonadaceae bacterium
CGCGATAAGCTTAAGTGCAGGGTCTTCTGCTTCGCAATTTTCTGATTTTGTGATGCCGCTTAAATGCTTGACCAGTACATCGGCTTCGACGCGCTTGAGGTCAAATCGTTGGCAGCGTGAAAGCACTGTCACAGGTAGTTTTCGAATTTCAGTTGTCGCGAAAATAAATTTCACATGCGCAGGCGGTTCTTCTAAGGTTTTCAAAAGCGCATTGAAGGCATTTTTAGAAAGCATGTGCACTTCGTCAATAATATAGATTTTAAACCGTGCCGACACAGGTGCGTAACGAACGCTTTCAATAATTTCACGAATATCATCCACACCTGTGCGCGATGCGGCATCCATTTCAAGCACATCCACATGGCGGCTTTCGGAAATTGATGTACAGTTTTCACAGGTACCACAGGGTGAAACCGTGGGGCCGCCTGCCGTAATACAGTTTAGACCTTTGGCAATAATGCGGGCGGTGGTCGTTTTGCCAACACCGCGCACACCTGTTAAAATAAAAGCATGGGCAAGGCGGCCCGTATCTATGGCGTTCGACAGGGTTTTGACCATTGCGTCTTGACCAATCAGCGTATCAAAGTCCGCAGGCCGATATTTGCGGGCCAAAACGCGGTATTCGCCGCTGTTGGTTATGTCTTCGCTGTTGTGGTTATCGCGATCGCTCATGGATGAAACCTTTTCTATCACGAAATAGTCGTAGCAGTTTTAGAATCCAGAACAAAGGGGAATATGCATAAAATTTAGGGTTATTTGAGACAAACACGGGACACGTAAAATAGATTTAGGGGACTAATATTGGGTGGGAGAGGCAGGCAACCCAGGCCAAACTCGTTACGGCTGCTTCCTTTCGGACCTGACCGAATTGGCGAGCGAACTGTCTGTCTGCTCTCCCGCCGCTTATATGGCGATTTTAACACAGGCTTGCAAGTCTTATCACTCTGCTATAGCGTCTTTTCTGGTTTTTAGGAGTATTTTATGTCGCTATCCGCTTACCAAACCGTTTTTTCAGGCAATAAATTTGACAGGGCAGACCAGTTACGCACTGACCCTGCTGTCATGACATCATGGCGTTTGCGTGATGATGCACGATTCGTCTTATTCATTGGTGACCGCGTCCACAGTCAAGCAGATGGTAGCATAGCATGGGTCTCTGCCCAGTTTGCCCAATCCCTCAAAAGCCGTTCTTGTATTTTTTTGGGGCTTGAAAGAAACGCACCGCGTTACGCTATGCGCTTAGAAGACATTGAAGAACAAAACGAAATGCTTGGGGATGATAAAACGAAATTCCGCGATCTGCGGGCTTGCGCCCTTAAGCTTGGACATGCGCATCCGGACCTTGCTTGTATGGCACAAGCCAAATCAATGATGGATTGGCACGACAGTCACAAACACTGCGCCACTTGCGGGGCTGAATCAGTACTCACCCGTGCGGGATATGAACGTAAATGCACCAATCAGCAATGTGGTGCATCGCATTTCCCGCGTACAGACCCCGTTGTTATTATGCTAGCGGTTCATGACGGAAAGGCCCTTGTCGGTCAAAATGTGAAAATGCCACCAGGCTGGTACAGTGCACTTGCTGGTTTTTTGGAACCTGGCGAAACCATTGAAGAAGCCACAGCTCGTGAATTATATGAAGAAGCTGGTGTGACAGCAACAAGTGTGCGTTACATAGCCAGCCAACCGTGGCCGTGGCCATCCAGTCTGATGATTGCCACCATCGCCGATGTTGACGGGAATGATATTAAACTTGATCAAAAGGAACTGGTTACTGCCCGTTGGATCACCAAGAAAGACGCTCTTGCGGCATTAAAGGGTGACCGGAGTGACCTGATGTTACCGCCGCCGCTTGCCATTGCCCATACGCTCATTCAGGCATGGGCAAATGAATAGACGTTGGCCCAATGATCAAAAAAGTGATCAAAAAGCTCAAGAACATTAAAAGGGTACGGGCGCTTCAAAGGTCATCTTTGTGTTCAAGGCGGGGTGTCGCAGGCTTAGCATGTTCGCATGTAACAGTAGGCGCGAATTTGCAACTAGGTCGTGACCAACATTGCAATAAAATCGATCACCGATAATAGGGTGCCCAAGGGCCTGCATATGAACCCGCAATTGGTGCGAACGTCCTGTGATTGGCCGTAATCTGACAGTTGCCCGCTGATTATTGTGTTGAAGGACCTCATAATGCGTGATGGCTTCTTTACCAATTTTATGGTCGATAATCTGTTTAGGCCGATTGGGCCAGTCGCAGATTAAGGGTAAGTCAATCATGCCTGATGGCTTACAAGGGATGCCATCAATAACGGCTATATAGGTTTTTTCTGTTTCACGCTTTTCAAATTGGCGACCTAAATGGCGCAGGGCATCTAAACTAAGCGCAAATATAAGCACCCCTGATGTATCCATATCTAGGCGGTGAGCAGGTCTGGCAGTAGGATAATGACATTGCACACGGGTTTCTAAACAATCTTGCATATGATCTGCTTTACCTGGCACCGATAACAAGCCGCTTTGTTTGTTGGCAACCAAAATATGATCATCAACAAACAGAATGTCTAAAAATGGTTCCGACGGTGGAGTATAGGGTAATGGCGGCATATTAATATTTCTGGTTCAGACATCGGTTTTAAAACTAAAAGTGTTTATAGCTTTTGCTGATTTCTTTGCCAAGTACGTCATACCATTGAGTGTCGGAATCCCAATCTAAAGCCATCATACCGATGAAAATTGGTATCCAGTGGCACAGTTGTTTAGACTGGTTCTGGGTTACTTTATTGCTGGACCCCGCCTCAAACGCGCGAAGCACTGCCAAATACCACAGTGATTGGGTGACGAGAAAATGTCGTCATACTGAATCTCAATCGTCAGCCTAAACACTCAATCGTCACCCTGAACTTGGTTCAGGGTCCATTACTCTTTAAGTCAAAGACAAGCCCAAACCACTCATGGATGCTGAACCAAGTTCAGGGGGACTGGTGTGGTGGTAAAAAGCCACCCCAACCCTTATGATGCAAACGCAATATCCATTGCATTGAGGTCACTGAGTGTTAATCCCGTGAACAAAACCGTCGTGTTATCGCTAAGGGTGATCAGCAAGCCGCTGTCTGTGTCCTCAGCCGCACTGGTCACTGCATCCAGCCCTGCAAAGCCTGTACTTGATAGATCAAGCATATCATCACCCAGATCAAAATCCGTGACATGGTCATTGCCGCCCGTCA
>JABABO010000333.1 GCA_014238195.1 Kordiimonadaceae bacterium
ATAATGATATGCTCATGAACGTCTCATCACCTGCCGCCGATATGACCATGATCCACGGCAGCAGTGAAAACGAGGGCATTATGCAAATGCACCATATGGATACTATTTCCATCCGCAAAGGTCATAGCTTTTCTATGGTGCCTGGGGCCTATCATATTATGTTGATGCGGCTTACAAAACCATTACAAAAAGGCAGTAGTATTCCCTTAAAATTAACTTTTGAAAAATCAGGCACCTACATTATTGAGGTTCCTGTCACCGATATGATGGGTTTACATTAGAATAAAGTGCTGATGATTTAATTCAATTTTCTAGGTTGTCGCTTTGGCATAAAAGTCTGACAGTTCTCTCTAATTTCTAAATATACGGGCCTGCACCCTTTAAATTCATCCCCTTAAAAGTGCAGGACATCAACTTCTTTCGGGCTATTACCCATTTCATCAATACTATAGCGAGACCATGAATAATGCTTTTATTCATTGAGAAGTCGAACCGTAATAAAATCAGATCAATGAATAATGCGTTCATTAGTCATTCAGCTCCCTAGGGATACTTTGAGCCGACCCAAAGACTTATGGTCAAATAAGATGATCAAAGTTCGCACCATTTGGCCATGGTAAAATATCAAATATTCTATTCAACCTAAAAGAAAGTTGACAATGTCAGATAATTTACTATATATACCTGACATCGGAGATTCATAATGAGTGACGGCCCCCTATACTGCCCAAAAATGTCCAAGCCATGCCAGAAGCTCGCAGACTCTTGCGAAAACGATGCCTTTAGGATTGAAGAACGCGTTGAGCATATGAAGCAATTAATATTATATCTGATGATAAAAGAGGGAGGCGAAACAACTGTGAAAGTGATCAAACTTACGTTTTCTTTACTGGATGGCGATTTATTTCAAGACAATCGGGCTGAGGCTTTAGAGGCAATGAGAAATCAAATACCCAACACTGCTCTAGCTCAATCAATCTTAGACAATATTATTGAGCTCACTCGTGATGGATATTCAGAAATCCAAGCAGAAGAGATAGGGTTAGAGAACAGCATAAAGAGCAGAATCAAAAGTGAGGGCCGAGGCATCAATGAACTTTATTCGGACCGTAATAAAGTATCGCAAGGTATAGCTGCTAAGGTAGCCGACAACCTTGACTGTGCTCTTATCAAATTTGATACTTATGCTTTCGCAAAAAACCTGATAAAAAATGGCTCTCAGAGCGTTCTAAAAAACAGCAAGAAAAAGGAAAAATCGCTAGAGAAAGGGCCACCAATGTGATGATTACAGTTCGCCCACACAACCCGCCTGACACAAAAATCTTTGTCGGCTACGACGAAAAAGGCGTACCAGATGGCTGGGAATTTTGTCTAATTGGCGAAAACATTACTTTTGATATAGAAGCACTTGCGTCCTATTTTTTTAAGGATAAAAGCGACCTCTCCTACGATGCTTTTATGCTTGCTGCGGCAGTTGAATATTGTGATTGCTATCAAAAACGCCCCATAGGATGGTCCCGCAAATTCACACTGAATATTCCTGTATCTAACCCTGAAAAATGGAATGATCCAAAGGGGAATGACCTTCTAATTAAAGCGCTCCTTATCCTCACCGGCGACATATGGCACATTCAATTTCGCACAAGAAACACTGATGTTAATTGGCCCGATCAAGCGGCCTTAAATTTACCCACAAGTTCAAAAGCAGTGATAGCCTTTAGTGACGGCATGGATTCTTTAGCTGTGGGTAAACTTAGTAAGCTGGAATTGGGCGAAGGTTTAGTGCAATTAAGACTAGGCAAGAAAAAGCAAGATAAACAAGCCCCTTTTATTGCGATCCCTTTTGGCACAAATTTACCTAAACGCAAAAAGAAGAATGCTGAAACAAGTGGTAGATCAAGGGGCTTCAAGTTTGCGATACTCAGTATTGTGGCTTCCCTACTGTCAAAAACCTCAAGAATAATAGTACCCGAAAGTGGTCAAGGCGCACTAGGACCTGCCCTTGTAACAGTGAGCCGAATACACAAGGATTATAGAAATCATCCATTCTTTTTTCAAACTATGAAAGAGCTGGCTTCTAGCCTTCTTAGCGTTGATGTATCTTTTGAAATTCCTAGAATATGGCATACAAAAGGTGAGACATTAAAGAAGTATATAGAACATACACATGAAGCCGATAAATGGCTAGACACACGCTCATGTTGGAGAGATGCTCGTTTTGTTTCTATTAATGGAAAAAAGAAGCAATGTGGGATTTGCGCTGCTTGCTTACTCCGCCGCATGAGTGTACATGCAGCAGGATTATTAGAGCCAGATGATCACTACGTCTGGCACGATCTTACAGTTGATAATTTTGAGAATGGTTCAATTATTCCATACGATAAGCTACGCGGTAAAGCCGCTTACTTAAAATATGGAAGAGCTGCCGTTCGTCACTTAAGAGACTTAGCCTATCTAAATGATCCAAGTAATTTGAACATAAATGCAGGCCAGATAGCTCAAGCCCATCAAATGGATAAACAAGACGTGATGACTAAGCAAAATCTATTATTAGAAAAACATAAGCATGAATGGGAAACCTTTCTAACGTCACTTGGGCCTCAATCTTTCATTACAATGTGGGCTAATGCTGGGGGTCGCAATGTTACATGACACTATAAACCCGATAGAACTTGGTGAGAAACTTCGACGCGCCAGAGAGAGCGTTCCAATAACCCAAGCAAATGCGGCTCGTCATGTTGACGTCGCAAGAACGACTTTGGTGGCCCTTGAAAAAGGGCAACGAAAAATTAAATTTTCCGAACTTAAGCGATTAGCTAATCTGTATAACACGTCAGTCAACACTCTGCTGCGCGAAGACGCTATTCATGTTGATTTAGTGCCGCGTTTTAGAAAACAAATCGCTTCGCACAATAACATCGGTGAAGAAGCTGCAAACATTATGTCTCAGCTTGCAAAGGCTGAAGTTGAACTTGAGGACACTCTTGGAATAGCTCATACCCGCAATTACCCGCCTGAGCGTCGATTATTACCTGGAGACGTCACAAAACAAGCCGAACAAGACTCTTTAGAACTAAGACAATGGCTCGGATTAGGCCACAGCCCCATTCAAGACATTATGAGTATTATTGAGCTCGATCTAGGAATCAGGCTATATGTTAAAAAATTGAATAGTAAAATATCTGGCCTATTTGCTTATGAGAAATCCCTAGGGGCTTGCATCCTTTTAAATGGCAATCATCGAAAAGATAGGCGCACCCATACCGCAGCACATGAATTAGGGCACTTCATCAGCACAAGAAACAAGCCTGAAGTTTATTTTGAAGATGATACTTTCTCGTCTAGAGAAGAAAAATATGCAGATGCTTTTGCTCGTTCATTCCTAATGCCATCCAGAGCTATCCTGAAAAAATTTCAAGACGTGACCGCAGGGGCTTCTAACTTCACCAGAAGACATATCATAATTATTGCGCATACTTTTGGTGTTTCAAGACAATCTGTGGTTTATAGGCTAGAAGAATTGAAAGCCGTTAGAAAAGGCACTTGGCAATGGTTTTACAACAATGGTGGCATCACTGATAAACAAGTAATAGAAGTATTAGGGGATAGAGCCCCCAATAACAGGGACCAGTCAAAAGCAGAGCAGCCGACAACCTTCCGATTAAACTCGCTCATTTGCCAAGCTTGGCAAGAGGAGATTCTTAGCGAAGGACAGTTAACCACACTGGTTGGAATTAATCGTCATGAATTGAGAGAAATATTAGATAACCATAATCTAGATGGGAGTGACGCAGACAATGCACCATCATTCTTTGACTGATCCAAATATACCGTTAATAGTAGATACTAGTGTCATTATAAATTTAGTCGCCAGCGGAATTCCAGAACAGATTTTAGCAAATATCAGTAATCCTATTTATATAGTTGATGCAGTCTTGCCTGAGTTAAATAGTGGTAATTGCAAAGGACGCCGTGATGCTGAAGTGCTCGGCAAGCTTTTGAGAGACAACATTGTATCTTGTGTTTCACTAAATGATCAGGCATGGGAGCAATTTGGTCAAATGGTTTCTGGTCGTGCAAAAACCTCATTGGATGATGGTGAAGCAGCGACATTAGCATATTGTGCTATTCATAATACAGTCCCTGTGATTGATGAAAGAAAGGCCAATAATTTTTGTAAAGAGAACTATCAATATCTGAAACCAATAAGTTCAGCCGCTATGTTTCGAATAGCAGAGAAACCCATGTTAAAGCAAAAACTGAGTATTAGTGAGGCAGTATTCAACGCACTCACTATGGGACGCATGTTTGTTATGCCTCATCACCTAGATTGGATTGTTAAAATCATTGGCCCTGAAAAAGCCGTTAATTATAATAGCATTTCAAAACGCTCAAGAAGATTTTTGTTACCGACAGCATAAACATATAATGGTTGCAAATTATCATACCTTTAGCCATAAATCATCAAAAGGGGCCCCGCATGACTGGATGAACTTTGGGGTCTAGGTCAGAGAACAGCTCATTTAAAATCAGTTGGTTGTTTTAGCCATCAGTTTTATTCACGACCTCAGCATACAGGGATTTTTGCTGGTCATTTTGGCGCACTTTAAACGAAGCTTCAAAATGACGAAGAGCCACCTCCTTAACAGGTGCTGGGTGAGGCGCTCTTTTGATCAAGTGGGCATCAAAAAGTATCGGTAACTGTTCAACGGTTAAACGGAAGTCACGTTCATGATTAACGTTAGCCAATTTCTGGATAGCCCATTTCTGGATAGACAGTGAAACAATTTGAATTTGACGCGGCATTAACAGGGCCGACTGCGGGAAAACACGTATCATGCAGGGTTTCAATGTTTTGCCCGTTTCTAAGGGTCCTGCTGCATGGGTCTTAAAGACTGCATGGGTCTTAAAGACTAGGGCGATGGGTTTTTCGCTCGTGTTACTCACCTGAAATTCAAGGGTATCCTTCCATTGATTCTGCAAAGCTAATCGGATTGGTTTGAAAGAATATTCCTCAGCGTAAGCTGGCAGTATACCTATGAGGGATGCTAGACTGACTATCACTAGGGCGAAATAACGGGTTAAAAAACTCATGGAATTCTCCTTGGTATATACACAAGGAACTGCAAACTATATACCAAGGCTGTAATTTTTATAACTAACTGATTTTATTATATTAATTATGAATGTGATGCTAAATTCTATTGCAAAATGAAACGATGTTTTTCATTCTGCTAAAAAAGCTTTTGATTTTAGAATGCGAATGATGCTTGCTTGTATTCTCGCTCGCATCTCATTGAGCGATTGCACTTCAGTAAAACATTTTTTTGACGTTTCCAACAGATCAGAAAACCCATACATAGCCGCACTGCCTTTTAATTGATGGATTAAAACTTTTAAGTCTTTTTTTGGTACCTGCTGGGCAAGCTGTGGCAACAATGTTTTAAGGTAATCAAGATATTGCGCTTCTAGAAGCTGCTGTTCTGAACGCTTTAAGGGCTGATCTGCTTGATAAGCATAGGGGCTACAATATTTACCGAGAAGGCCTTGCAATCGATCAAACTTTAAAGGTTTCACAAAAAAATCAATTGCCCCATTTTGAAAAGCAATGTCGCGGGTTGTTTCAGAATTATCAGCGCTCATGGCAATGATATGGGCGTGATGTTTGTTTTGCCTTATTTTTTGAAACAGGTCGTATGTTGTCATGTCAGGCAAGTGCATATCTAGTAGGATAATATCATAAAATTCACCACTGTGATGAGATGTTTTTAACATCTCTAAAGCGCCATTAGCTGTAGTTGCTATATCAACCCCGAAACCAAGATTTTTCAGCGTACATTTTATCAGCAACCCAATACTAAGGGTATCTTCAACGATCAATATTTGTTTTTCTACACTGGTCATAAGCTGCTCTTTTCTTCATAATGTAAGCGCTCATTCCAAGCGGATAACATCGCTGATATGTCTTTGAAAGGGCTTGAGAAACTGTTGGATACTTTCTTTGGCTTCAAGCATTCAGTATTGAGTAAATATTTTTCCATCAAGGCAAACATCAATGGTAATTCACTCTCTTCTGACTTATCAAACACACCCGCAGCGTGACAATTAACAAGCCGCTTTAAAAGGCTTTTCTCCAACGTTCCAGACAAAATAATCACAAGGCTTTCAGGCTGGCCTATGCGGACAGTCTCAGCAAGCTTCGCCCCCCATTTTTCACCTTGAAAATCATTATCCAGCACATAAATATCATAGCCTTCCATCACTGTATGTTGATCACATGTCGTGACTAAAAGTTCTGGAAAATTTTGCCTAATTTTTAAGGCCAACATCCCTGAATAATGCGGATCATCGTCTAAAATTAATAGTTTACGCAGCTTTGTCATAACGGCTTCCTTTCTTTGATGGTTTTTGAATGTCGTCAACACGCAGGCCTGGATCATCAGGCCGTGCATCGGTAAAGACGGTTATAAGGTTGGCTAGCTGCGCCCCTATGCGGCGCATTTTACGTTTGTTATCACTGGGTGAAAATACGGCTAATGTTATATCGGATAAATTTGGCAAAATACGGGCGGCATAATCTTGTTCTGCAACACCGACATCTAGTAAAATCAAGTCGTAATCCTGTATAATTTCGCTCAGCCATTGCTGCGCACGTTCCCTAGAAAAACCAGAGGCTATTGACGCGGACCCAAAACTAATTTCATGCACATGACTAGACGTATCAATTGTAATAGGTTCCCCCGCTATGATCGCATTGGAGAAGCCAATTTCCGAGGTTTTTGACACTTTGGATGTCCTAACCAAAAGAGTTTTTAAATCTTGCATGGACGCTAGATCAGCAAACTGTGCCAGTGGAAACTGGTTATGCGGGGATACCCGTAGCATACTCATAATACAGGGGCCTTTGGTAGGCCAAAGCATACTAAGCTGCATATCGCACATCAATATGGACAAATCTTCGCGGTCAGCATCAGGACCAAAAACCATTGGCCTTTGCTGACTAGGGGACAAGCCAATATCCAAGTCATCACTGTATCTAAGCACGCTAGATAAATAACGCTTCAAGAAAACCAACACAAACAGGAACCCCATTGCAAACACAGCCCCAGCCGCCGCAAATTGACGCCGCTTATCATCAGCAGGCCCATCGGGTAAGTTTCCCCTTGACAAAATTTCTACACTTCCTGGCATGTTATTGCGGCTTTCAACAATCACCTGATCCAAAATGCGCCGGGTTTCAGACAACATGTGAGAAATTTCAGATTTTTCCTCATTGATTTGCTTCAACTGTACAAGCTTGCCATTCAGGATTTTAGCAAAGTCTGACAGCTCAGTACGGCGGGCTGATAATTTATGCTTTAAAGCTTTTAATTCTGAGAGCGATTGTGCTTGATCCGTGCCGTCTGCCCCAGTGATTGCCCCTGTTTTCCCAAGGGTTGCAATCAATCTGCGTCTGCTTTCAATTGCTGTGTCAATGACTTTCATAGAGGCCGTGAGTGACCTGACTTTACCATGAGTTGGTTGATAACGAAGCATAAGCTGCTCCAGATCAGCGGCACGCTTAGCGCGTTCAAAGACCATATCCGCCATGGCACGGTCCAAAAGTGTCGCACGTTTGATTTCCATATCGCCTGTATCAGCATCAAGGGCGCCGTTGCTGGTTTCTAATTCTATGAGCGAATTTGTTAATTCAGCGATACGCATATCTAGCTCTTCAAGCTGGGTTACTTTCGTCAGATGCGCTTTCGCCAACGACGACGCATCATATTCCTCACCAATATCTAACAATTGCTGCCCAAGACGGCGCTGTTTTGCCTGTAACTCTAGCAGTCTTGCTTCTAATTCTCGTGCCCGCAAGGATTGCCTAAATCCATTTTGCTCGCTGTGGAGTGCGATATAAGCATCTAATATAGCGTTAACGGCTGCGGTCGACTGCACGCGGTGTGTGCTACGCGCCCGCACGGCAATCAGCCCTTTTAGTTTCTTGACCGTAATCATATCAGCAAGGTCTTTATGCTGAAAGTTTGCAGGAAACAAGTCGGTTGTTTTTTCTTTAAGTGAGCGAAAAGCACGATTTACGACGGGTTCGCTTTGCAAGTAAGTTGCTTCAGCCGACACGAAAGCATCATATAGGCGTAAACGGCTGTCATCCCGATCTGCATAGAGTATTTTAGGGGCTTTCGCGGTTAGCTTTACCAGTCCGCTGCTCTCATACACAGGTGATACAACTGAAAAAACGCCCCATCCTACCAGCATAGCAACCAACAAAGCAGCGATAATGACATACGTCCAAATGCCGCGCATCGTGCGCAGGATTACTGTAATGGGGTTTTGACCGCCCGTTGGAGGGCTGTCAACAAAATCACGAACTTGATGCAAAGGCGACTGGGCAAAGGCTAAGTTTTCTGATGCTGTTGTATCTGTCATTTGCTGGGCCTATACGTTGTTTTGAGACGCGCGATTGCTCATATCGCGTTCCCAGTGGGTGTTTGTAGTGTGTAAACGGTTTCTCAGATGCGCGCACACCGCAACATAAGCAAAAACTACTGCGCCAAACCAATGACGCGGGCGCTTCATAAGGCGCGACAAAAACAGACGGTTCGGGGATGGGTATGGACTTTGTGTGGGCTTCATGCCCTGAGCGCTTAACTGTTTATTGCCCCTATAGATACGACAACGAACATTGATTAAGCTCGCTAAATTTCTTGGCGGGTTAATAGTATAATGCGCCTCTTTCACACATGTGCATGACTGGACAAAAAGTCGCCGAATATATTCATCGTCGCTTAAAATATTCGGCATAGACTCTAGCTTGGCAACTGCTGATGCTGATAGGGCAAAAAAGCCACCCATTTTTCCTTGGTCAAAATAAGTATTCTGAAACCATGCTTTGTAAAAAGCTTGCACACATATAGATGTCTCTTTGAAATTAAAATGCGCGCGTCCATACACCATATCAACATCGTGCCATTTAAGGGCATGCAATAAATAGCGTACAGACATAGCTGATACTTTGATATCAGCGTCCAAAAACACGATGGGACCTTTTTGAGCGACTTTCAAGCCTTCGTTTATTGCATTTGATTTTGACGCTTTTTCTAAGTCTATGACACGAATGCAGGGATGGGCTGATTTTGCGATCTCAGCGGTTTTATCCTTGCAGCCATTACAAACCAATAAGACATCAAAATCATCAGCAGACGTACCGTCTAACAAGTAATCGAGCGTTTGCTTGATTGATGCTGCCTCATTATATGCAGGAATAAGGATCGTGCAGAGCACGTCTTTTGGCTCAGAATGCATTGTTATGGTCTCCCTTGCCTTCGGTAATAAATTGACTAATTGCATTTAAAAGTTTTGGTTCAGCGACTGGCTCGGACGCGGCGCTTGGTTTAAAGCTTGTTAGTTCTTTAAGATGGCTTAATAAAAACTGTTCATCATCTGCAACATGAATGCCTACGCGGCCTCGAAGGTTTTGTACTGTAGCGCATTGATGGTCATTACGATGTTCACCGTATTTTGCCTGACGCGGCATAACAATAATCGGTTTACCAAGCTCTAATGCTGTCAAGATTGTCCCCATCCCAGCATGGGAAATGATGACTTTGCATTCTGCAATCTTCTTTGCAAATTGCTTTGCAGTTAAAGTGGGGGCCCAGTCGATATAGTCAGGTGATTTACCAAGTGGTCCAATTTGGGCAAAAATGCTAATATCCCTTTGATATTGCTTATATTTATCCAATGTATCAATTAATCGATCAAAGGGTAATTGTGTGCCAACTGTCGCAAATATCATAAGAAAACTCCTTCTCAAATAGTGAAACCTATCTAAGAAGGAGCAACTGTCATGCCATTTTAAAGTAGGGGTCTAAAGCACACTTCCATGAAACTCTAAGCCATTTTTTTGAGAAACTTTAGGCCACTGTGAAAGAACTTTATTAGCATGCGACAACACCAGCTTTGCTGACAGTGACATCTCTTCTGCATTTGCAACACTATCAATAAACAAGCTTCGCGCACCGACTAATTTGGCAAATCGACAGGCAAAGTACCCAGGTGCTGCCCCCGTTGAAATAACGCTGTGTGGCCTAACCCAAATCAGCACTGCAAGAATTTTAATCGCCATAAAAATAAGCGATAACTTTGTGTCCCTATTGCCATCCAGCACACTATAAAAACCAGCATTGCCTACGTCATGTCGTGCTTTGGGGTCCACGGTCATATATGTTACATTGCAGCCATCAAAAGCTGGGCGCAGCCGTAACATTTGTATCCAGTGGCCGCCGCCTGAAGAAATTGCCAGAATACGGGCTTTGGGGTCATTTAAAGTCATGATGCTAACTCCTTAGTTGTTTGATTTTGTTGTATGATGGATTGATACAGGGCTAATAAGCGCTTAATTTTATGCGGCCATAAAGCAATATCGCGTATGCGGTCGTGCGCCCCCCGTGACAGTGATTGCCGAGCGCTAGGCTGTTGGTGTAATTTGTTTATCGCAGCCGCAATATCACGAGCAAAACGCGTGGGGTTGGTCACGGGTATTTTTAAACCACATGAAGCGTCCACAACGTGCGAAGGGCCACCACGGTCTGCGGTAATGACAGGTAATCCACGGCGCAAGGCTTCATAAACAACGCTGCCTGAGGGTTCACGAAAGCTTGGAAAACAAAAAACGTCTGCTTTTTGGTAAAGCATTTCCACCTCTGACCTTGGGATTTGCCCGTGAAAAGTAATTTTTTCACCAAGCCCCATGTCACAAGCCATCGCTTGACACATTTCAATTTCTTCGCCTTGACCCGCAACATCAAGGTGAAGGTCGAGGGTTGGCAATAGGGACATTGCTTTGATCGTATCGCGCAATCCTTTTGTGCGGACACCTCGGCCTACATGGAGCAAACGAAATTGTTTGCTAGGGTAATTTTTAAAATGAGACAAATCAGGTAGATCATCTGCACCAAGCTCACTTTCAACAATGAAGCGTTTGATATTAAGATGTTCCATATGATCGCCAACATACGGGGCAACCCCCATAATAACGGATGCCTTTTCATAGCTGGTCTTTAAGTGCCTATCATATTTTAAGCGATAAGCATCTAGGATACGCAATTTTGTATACCAGTGGGCGCTATTGTTGCATTCCACTTTAAAGCCCTCAGGCGTTGGTAAACTGCCCCCAAGTGGCCCTAAGATATAAGGGATATCAAAGGCAGAAAAAGGCGATGGGAATCGCAGCGCAAGGGGTGTGAACTGGTGGGCGACATCAAATTCATGCCCTGCTTCAATCAAACGACTGATTTGAACCTTCGCCCAGCGATAAAAACTGGGGTACGACAGTTTCGCCATAGCATTTAAACGCGTTAAGCGCATGGCCCAACTTGGTTCCAGCTTCGAGATAACATGCACATTAGGAAATTGTTGCTCTAAAGGTTTGCGTCCGCTTCTCTCCTGCGTCAATAAAGTAACGTCAGCACACTTCGACAATTCTTGAACCCATTTTGCTGCACACCAAGCTTCGCCAACATCTGTTAGGTCACAGTTGGGGGCAAGGGCTATAACGTTTGGACGCTGGTTCATAATGCCCCCCCAATTTTTCTGGGCCAAGCTTTTTGAAAATGCTTCGATATTCCAAGAAAATGGTAAAACCGATTTTTTGCCGCTTGCTTCTTCTTGTAAATCGCCAAAAAACCCCATACACAAGCACGCGATATATTAAAAAGCATAAGCAGTAAATAAACCAAAGCCGCCGCAACAAGACCTTTATGTTTACGGTGCAAGCGAACTGTCGCTTGGCTCAGCATAAGATCACGTTTGAAGCTTAAGGATGCTGAACTGCCGCCACCATAGTGGGTGATATGGCCGGTGGGCGCAAACATCACTTGCCAGCCGTTTTTGCGCATCCGCACACACCAATCTGTTTCTTCCCCAAAGAAGAAGAAATTTTCATCAAGCAGACCAACATCGCAGAGTGTTTCTTTGCGAACAAGCATGAAACATCCAGAAATAGTCTCTACAGCGCGCGCTGTGTTGCGATCCCAATCAACCATACGATAGCGCTTCAGAAAGGGAACGTTTGGTATGCGGTCTAAGGCAAATGTTTGCAGCATTAAATTCACTAGCGAGGGAAATAGGCTCGTACTATGCTGCAATGATCCATCTTCATTTAAAACCCGACAACCAAGTGCGCCGATGTCATGGTTTGTACGAGCATATTCAAAGGATGCTTGCAAGACATCACCATGAACAACCGTATCAGAATTTAACAGCAAATAAAAATGACCTTTAGCAATTTTCATTGCACGGTTATTCGCGGCTGCAAAGCCAATATTTTCTTTATTGGCGAGCAATGTAATGGCTGGGAATTCGCGCTTCATCATCGCTACACTGCCGTCTTCTGATGCATTATCAACAACGATAATTTCAAAGCGGCACTGTGGTTGGTTTTTCTTGATTGATAAAAGGCAATCTTTCAACAATGCGCAAGTGTTCCAGTTAATAATTATAATACTTAAATCCATGCTTGACGCCTTTCTTGTAGCTGAGAAATGATAGGGGCAGCGACATGTGTCGCCTGAGGGTTTCGTGTAGGGTTTTGCAGGGCAACACCACACCCGATAAAAAAGAAAAATTGCACCATTAAAGCGTTCCAAAAATGGACCGTAAGGCCTGCTATGGAAAAGCCGATCAAGGTAATAGTCCAAGCTTTGATGGCGTTCTTTTGTGTGGGATCATTTGATTTTTTAGCCCGCTGTGCACGCACAATAAATATGATCGCAAGTAACAAAAGACACAGGGCTGGCACGCCGTAACGTGTTGTGGTGACAAGCCAAAAGTTATCCATACTGCTGCTCATCCATGGGGCGCGTATCCAGTCGTTTAAACCAATACCAAAAATGGGGTTGCGGGCGACTTCTGCGCTGCCATAATTCCAGATATGAACACGGTTATAGGCACTGTTTGCACTGAATGTGAGATACGAAATAAACACCAACAAAGGTGACCTATTTGATAGAAGGCTAATCAGGCACCAAATACCAGCAAAGATACCGCATAATATTTCCCAACGACCTTTTATATTTATTGTTGTGCGATCCCAGATAATAAGCCCCATCTGCAAGGCAAGCACTGTGTACGGCCCACCAGATAGCGAGAAAAACGTTGCAGCAAGTACTGGCAACAGTTTCTTGAATTTTTGACCTAAACCTGGTTTATCAACCAACAAATAAAATGTGCAGGCAAAGCAGCTAGCCGCAAAAACACCGAATAAAATAGGATGCTCGAACGATGTGAAGGCCCGCGTTAAACCAAGACGCGGTTCAATGGCATGGGCCCCTGCCCCGCCTAATATGCTTTTGAATAGATCGCGCAGTAAATGTTGGCCAGAAAAAGCCTCTAGAAAGGCGAAGAAAAGCAAACAAGATGTTATGACATAAAATAGTTTCACAACAGCGACAAAATCTTTTGTGTTGCTTATATATGCGCGGCCAATGAGATAAGCTCCGAGTGTTTCAAAAACATAAATACCGCCTGATTCCATACCATCAGCAAACCCCATATTCACTGCAAGCGCAATCGCAGCCCATAAAGCGTGCAATCCCATAAAAACATCTGGTAAAATAATGCGATAAGGGTAGCTGCTTGTCAGACGCATAAGCGCTGGAACAAACATAATAATCAATATCACACGGTAAGGCGACAAGCGCAAAGACCCAAGCGAAACAGATGTTTCAGGCGGCAGTGCAAAACACCCAATTAAAAGCACAACGACAGGGGCAGGCCAAGCTATCTGCTGCTGATATGTCGAGCTGTTATTCACCCTGAAAGCCCCAGCCGCCACCATTTAGTTTGATGTGGGCGATAATAACGACGCTTGACAATTCGTTTATACGTACCAAGAATAGAGGTGATTTTATTCCTGAGCGGTAATTGTAGCCAACACCAGAAACTAGGCCATGTAAGCGGCGGTGCTTTTAAACCCAAGCTTTTTAGCGCCAAACTTCTGCCCCAAACAGCGCCTTTTGTAGCAAATATGTTCGGCTGTGCTTGAAATAAAATATCAGAATTTTGTGGTTTCATTGTGATATAACCCGCAGAATGACAGGCCTTTAAAAAAGCCAGCCCACGCTGTGTTCTTGCAACAATGAGCGAGCGGCCTTTTTCATTTTCTGATATGGGGTTTTGCCATGGGTCACCAATAGAAATATCAGCATACTCACCCGTGTGATCCGTACAAACATGACACCGCCACTGGCGATGTTTTTGCAACAATTCCCCCCATCCATGTTGATAACTGGTCTGTGTTTGAATTGTAGCTTTAGGACTTTTCCAACGCGCCCGCATCATACCAGGCCAGCCTTCACCGCGATAGTCGAGGGAACTGAGTGTCTTTTTTTCACTGGTTAATTCATTTGTTAAATCAGGCTTTAAGTATTTTAAAAGCTCGGTTGTTCCTTGATGGCTGGGTACACCTGCACAAAAAATCGAAATTGTCAGGCCAGTATTTTCTGCTAATTGCGGGATCGCTTGAGTAGCAGAGTTAGCGCCTGCAATATCACACGGCTTACCGATGATCACGCAAGGACCTTTAGCATCGGCAACATCCCTTAACCCACTACCAATACTGGCCGGTGAATAGCGCGAACCCATGCCCTTTAATAAACTGTCTTTATCTTGACTGAGAACCGTTTTATTGCGTGTTGGATCATCCTCATCCGCCCGCACATGCAAGACACCATGCATTTTATTTTCTTCTAGGCCAAACAAGGCAAGCGCTGTGGTCACGCCGCCGCTAGACCCTTGATAGCGAACGGCATCATCCGTAGCATACCCTTCCCAAACGCTTATAATGGGCCCCCATGCCTTATCAACCGGCGTAGTAGCGCTTGGCAGTTCAGGCAGGGTTAAACTAGGGCAGTGGCGTTTAATTTTCTCATTATCTTTTGCGCAAAGATTTCCTTTTACTTTTGGCCTTAAATTTTCATCCTCGGTTTCATGCATAGTGATTTTTTCAGGCAACAGAGCAGCACAAGCACCGCAACCATTACAAAGCCTGTTTGAGCGAACTTGGTCAATCACATTCCTATTGCCTTTCACGATGTTTCCCCTTTTATGGATGATGATTTTATTGTGCTAATCCAGTCTGATTGGCGATCAGTCGGTTTTTGATGAATAGCCTTTAAAAACGCCCGATTACGGCATGAAAATAGCGCGGATTGAGCGGTAATTGCCACGGCTTCACCGCAGCAAGCAATCATCAATAAACCAAACACGGATCCCCCTGTTATCATCCAAACAAAAGCAAAAAACACTGCGATAACACGGACAAGATTGGCCTTTAATGGAATATCGGTTTGCCCAAGTGCTTGCGCTGCCACGGATTGAGGCGAGCGACAAAGCCTAAGGACCTGTGCAAAGCACACAAGAACAATCAGCGGGTAATCGGCGATAAACTCAGGGCCAAATAAGAACTTAAGCGCAGGATTGGCTAAAAATAAAAAACTAATACCATATAAAATACTAATACTGATAACCATGGTCTGAAAACGAGCGAGCTGCTTGCCAAAAACTTCAGGGTGGCCTTTGCTGCGCACCATAGCCGGTAATCCCAGCGATATAGTCATCCTAGAAATTAAAAGAACTGGGACGAGCGCCAATTGAAACATCATTGAAAAATAGGCGAAGTCTGAAGCAGGCATCATAGCGGCTAAAATCACGCGCTCGCCCTGCATGCTCCAGAACATTGTGACGCCCGTAAGCAACAGAGGTAGGCCAAATTTAATCATGGATTTAAAGGTTTTTTGGTCTAGCTTCACAGCATAATATTCATGACTTAGAATATGCGATAATGCTGTGCGCATGAGCGCTTGACCAAATAATACGGCGCATACGCCCATTAAATTAGGCACAAAACCCACAACCAATATCATTGCTATGGTCGCGGTAAAAGTAGAAAGACCTTCAACAAAAAACGCTGGTTTATAATTTAACTGCCTTTGTTGTACTTTATACCCTTGGTGGGTATAGCCCTGCATGATGGCTGTCGCCGCTAACCATACATAAACAAGCATATCAATATTGTGCGTATTGGTTATCCCCATAATAATCAACAAAACTGCCAAAAGTACCGAACGTATGCGAACGATAAAATGCGCTGTTGCAAGGGCATGATATAAATTTGATTTTTCGGTCTGAATAAGAAAACGCTCAGTCGCTAAGTCCGTACTCATAATGAATAAGCGCATAGCAAGGATCAAAAAAATAAATTCCCCCAATGTTTCAGCGCCA
Organism: Kordiimonadaceae bacterium; assembly: GCA_014238195.1. Taxonomy (GTDB): domain Bacteria; phylum Pseudomonadota; class Alphaproteobacteria; order Sphingomonadales; family Kordiimonadaceae; genus JABABO01. The sequence goes on from JABABO010000333.1 coordinate 16,282, forward strand.
GCCAAGCGGGCAATGATAACATTTCGCGCAAAAACTGACAGCTCGACGAGCAAGTGCGTTGCGCCCACTTGGGCAATCCTACTATACCATTGACGACTAAGCATATGAATTTTCGCTTACAGAAGCGCCCCCTAAAACTATATTGCATAGGCCGTCCATTTGACTGTGCCAGCGCTGCACACACTGCTGTAATCCATTCTGTAAAGTTTTTGCTTGGATGTGCCTGTTGTCATATGCTTTCAGCAAAAGAGATATTAACTCGCTCGTATTTAACTGACGCATATCATAAACTGCTAAGTTAGCTCCGCACTCTTGAAACACGCCTTGCGCTTTATCGCTGTAAGCCATATTGGCAACAGGTGTCGCAGTTGATAGGGCCGCTATTGTGGCATGCATCCGCGCCCCAACAACCCAGCAACAGTTGGAGATAATATATTTTAATTGTGATGGGGATTTATCGCCCTCAACAATTTCAATACGCTTTGCTGCGCGTACACCTAGCTTTTCTTTGACTGCAAGACAGGCAAGCAGGTCACTTTCACCGCCCTTTGGGCTTACATGCGGAATGAGCAAAATGCGTTTATTTGTCCGCGTTAATAAAGCTTCGATCAGGGATAATATTGTTGTTTGATAATGACAGTTAAGATTAAAGTTTTTCGCTGATTTCGGGTCATTCCATAATAGGCCAGAAACATTTATCCCAATAGGTTCGCCCTTTGGGGCTGTGACGTGTGCATCCCTTGGCAAGCAATATGCTAAATCAATACCAAGGCGGTGCCTCTTGGGATCAAAATCCTGCTTTAATAACTGTTGTACCACGTCCAAGCTTTTGCGGTCCCGCGCGTAAGCCAAAGTACTATTTTTCAAAATATGCGCTGCTATATCGCGTGATTTTTGGCTATAAAATGGACCATAGGTTTGTGGTAACAAAATTAAAGGCAACTTATGTTTAAGGGCCATGATTTTTGGGATTGTGATCTGATGAAACCGCGCAGGACCATAAAGGTCCGTACCACTATCGCCGCCGCTTACATCCATCATG
>JABABO010000335.1 GCA_014238195.1 Kordiimonadaceae bacterium
CTGGTAAAGGCACGCAAGCACAGCGCATTGAAAAATCACGCGGTCTTATTCAGCTGTCAACGGGTGATATGTTAAGGGCTGCGGTCAGCTCTGGTACTGAATATGGCTTGCGCGCAAAAGCGAAAATGGATGCAGGTCAATTAGTATCTGATGATATTGTGATTGGCATCATTGCGGATCGTATCAAACTGGATGATTGCAAAGGCGGTTTTCTTCTGGATGGCTTCCCGCGCACTGTTGAGCAAGCTAAGGCCCTAGACATTATGCTGGACGAGGACGGCTACAATCTTGACCATGTTGTCGAAATTCAGGTTGATGACGGCGCTTTGGTGGAACGGATTTCAGGGCGCTACACCTGTGCAAAATGTAATGAAGGCTATCATGATGTGAACTTAAAGCCTTCACAAGAAGGTGTTTGCAATGTATGTGGTCACACAGAATTTAAACGCCGCGATGACGACAATGCAGAAACTGTTGGCAAGCGGCTAAAAGAATATTACGCGCAGACGGCACCAGTGTTGCCTTACTATGCGGATAAAGGCGTTTTGCGGCAGGTTGATGGGATGAAACCTATTGATTTAGTGACCGCAGAAATCGATGCAGTTTTAACTGCGTAAAAAACTGTCATTGGACGGTTGACGAAACGGGTTTTATGCATATAATCCCCGTTTTTCGGCGTGTCCTGTGATTCACATTATTGGACAAGTATTAACTGATCAGGAGAATGGTCTTGGCGCGTATAGCAGGCGTTAACATTCCGACCAACAAAAGGGTTGAAGTTGCTTTAACCTATATTCACGGTGTTGGCCTTACATCGGCTAAAGGGATTTGCGAAAAGCTTAATTTCCCTCGTGAACGTCGGGTTTCGGAACTCACGGATGCTGAAGTTATTCAGATTCGTGAAATTATTGATGCAGATTTCACAGTTGAGGGTGACCTCCGCCGTGAAGTGGCGATGAACATTAAACGGTTGATGGACCTTAAGACTTATCGGGGTCTACGTCACCGGGCAAAATTACCTGTACGTGGTCAGCGTACAAGCACCAATGCGCGCACGCGCAAGGGTAAAGCTGTAGCGATTGCAGGTAAGAAGAAGTAACGAAAACGATTTGGGTTTCGCTGTTTAGGGCTCCCCGAACAAATTAGGGTCTGATTGAGATGGCTAAAGATACAGGGCGCGTGAAGCGTCGTGAACGGAAAAACATCAGCAATGGTGTGGCGCATGTAAATGCTACGTTCAACAATACTATGGTAACAATCTCTGATGCACAGGGCAATACGATTGCTTGGTCATCAGCGGGTATGATGGGTTTTAAAGGCTCGCGTAAATCTACGCCGTATGCAGCACAGGTTGCTGCGGAAGATGCGGGCAAGAAAGCTCAGGATCACGGCATGAAGTCGCTTGAAGTTGAAGTGAAGGGTCCAGGTGCTGGGCGTGAATCTGCACTGCGTGCGCTACAGGCTATTGGTTTCGCAATCACCAGCATTCGTGATGTGACCCCAATACCACACAATGGTTGCCGTCCACCAAAGCGTCGTCGTGTTTAGAGAACAGATTCTAGGATTTGTTGATATAACACATTTAAATTTTTATGGAGCTTAGCTCCAATAATTGCGAGGTATGATCGTGATCCAGAAAAACTGGCAGGAACTGATTAAGCCAAATGGCATGATAATCGAGCCGGGTAAAGACCCGCTTCGTAAAGCCAAACTTGTTGTTGAACCACTTGAGCGTGGATATGGCATGACACTGGGTAACGCCTTGCGTCGTGTCTTACTTTCCTCTTTGCAGGGTGGGGCAGTAACAAGCGTTCACATCGAAGGTGTGCTGCATGAATTTTCTTCTGTGGCTGGGGTACGTGAAGATGTGACAGACATCGTTTTGAATATTAAGCAGCTTCCTGTACGTGTTACAGCCGATGGTGTCAAACGCCTTCACCTAACGGCTTCAGGTCCAGGTGAAGTGAAAGCAGGCCAAATTAGTGAAGTAGCTGACGTTGAAATCTTGGATAAAGACCTAGTGCTTTGCCATTTGGATGATGGCGCAACATTGAACATGGAACTGACAGTTGCCAGCGGCAATGGGTATGTCCCTGCTGATCGCAACCGCCCTGAGGATGCCCCCATTGGTCTTATTCCAGTGGACGCGCTATATAGCCCTGTACGTAAAGTATCTTATAAAGTTGAAAACACCCGCGAGGGCAAAGTTCTTGATTATGATAAGCTGACAGTTGAAATTGAGACAGATGGCACGGTGACCCCAGAAGATGGTGTTGCGTTTGCTGCACGAATTCTTCAGGATCAGCTTAATATCTTTATCAATTTTGATGAACCAGAAGAGGCCGTGAGAGACGATGATGACGGCGAACCAGAAATTAACCGTCAACTTCTGCGTAAAGTGGACGAACTCGAACTGTCTGTTCGCTCGGCTAATTGTTTGAAGAATGATAACATTGTTTACATCGGCGATTTGGTGCAGAAAACTGAAGCTGAAATGTTGCGCACACCGAACTTTGGCCGTAAATCACTTAACGAGATCAAAGAAGTTCTTACAACAATGGGTTTGCGCTTAGGGATGGAACTTCCCGCTTGGCCACCAGAAAATATTGAAGAACTCGCCAAAAAGCTAGAGCAAGACTATTAAATTTTATTGAACTAATCAAGTGGCTCGCGTAATGGGCCACTTGATTATCCATCTTTTAACAAACGCCCTTAGGGGCACCTGTTGGTACTTATTCAAATAGTTTGAAACAAGGCCATTAGGGATAATGGAGTAGAAACCATGCGTCATAGACATTCAGGTCGTAAATTAAATCGGACAGCAAGCCACCGTAAGGCGATGTTCATGAACCTTAGCCAAGCTTTGTTGAAGCACGAGCAAATCGTCACAACTCTGCCAAAGGCTAAGGACCTAGCACCAGTCGTTGAAAAATTGATCACTCTGGGTAAAAAAGGTGGGCTTGCTAACCGCCGTTTAGCGGTTGCACGCCTGCAAGATGAAACCTTAGTTTCTAAAACGTTTGGCGAACTTGCTGAGCGCTACGCAGACCGTGCTGGCGGTTATACCCGCGTTTTAAAAGCAGGCTTTCGCCATGGTGATAACGCCCCAATGGCGGTTATTGAGCTTGTAGAGCGCAATGAAGACGCCAAAGGTCAGGACAGCGGACCAGCCGCTGATGCTGATGAGGTTTTTAAATAATTCACACGATAAATTTGAGTTTTAAAAGGCGGTACGTGATGGTATCGCCTTTTTTATGTTCATGGCTTTTGGTTAGTGTGGTGATACTTATCCATCTACCCTCAAGTAATGAATAGTCTTTTTATACAGCAAATATTTGGTTCATATCTTTAAAAGACTTCATCTCCAGCGCATTGCCTGCGGGGTCGAGAAAAAACATGGTTGCCTGTTCGCCGACCTTTCCCTGAAAGCGAATTTTTGGGGCGACAATAAAGTCTATATTTGCGGACTTTAGGGTATCAGCAAGTTGGTGCCAATCACCCCAATCTAAAATCACACCATAATGAAAACTTGGGACAGGATCACCGTCGACACCGTTTTTATCAGCATCGTTGAATGGTTTACCTAAATGCACAACAAATTGATGCCCAAAGAAATTGAAGTCTATCCATTTTTCGCTTGAGCGACCTTCTGGGCAACCAAGCAGTTCCCCATAAAATGTACGTGCAGCATCAAGGTCGTCAACGGGTACAGCTAGATGAAAGGGGGGTAGATTTGACATAATGTGTTTCCATATGTTTTGAACACAGTAAGAATGCCATAGGATACTGATCTGAACAAGTTAGATTTCAAAGTAACTTGGGCAAATGGAAACACTATCGGGAGACCAATGAATAATGATTTCATTATTCGCAAAGCCGCTTGGGATAAATCGAACCAGCACAAATACTTATAGCTAAATAAGGGGATCAATATTCACCGCAATTGGCTATAGCGAGACCAATGAATAATGATTTCATTATTTATTGATAAGTCGAACCGACACA
>JABABO010000338.1 GCA_014238195.1 Kordiimonadaceae bacterium
ACTAGATGAATTGAACCGCCAATATATAGGTCGTCCAAATCCACTTTATTTTGCTGAGCGCTTAACCAACCATTTGGGCGGGGCAAAAATTTATTTGAAGCGGGAAGAGCTAAACCACACAGGCGCACACAAAATAAACCATGCGATTGGTCAAGTGTTGTTGGCGCGGCGCATGGGGAAAACCCGAGTCATTGCCGAAACAGGAGCTGGTCAACACGGTGTGGCAACCGCAACCGTTGCTGCGTTGTTTGGCCTAAAATGCACCATCTTTATGGGTGCTGTTGATATCGAGCGCCAAAAACCGAATGTCTTTCGTATGAAACTGCTGGGCGCTGAAGTAAAACCAGTGACAAGCGGCAGCGCCACATTAAAAGACGCGATGAATGATGCCCTGCGTGACTGGGTTACAAATGTCGATGATACATTCTATATCATCGGTACCGTTGCAGGTCCGCACCCTTATCCGATGATGGTGCGTGATTTCCAAAGCATTATTGGCCGTGAAACCAAAGCCCAGCTAAAAGAAATGGAAGGCCGTTTGCCTGATACTTTGATCGCTTGTGTGGGGGGTGGGTCTAATGCCATTGGTATGTTCTATCCGTTTTTAGATGAACCAAGTGTGCAATGTATCGCTGTCGAAGCTGCTGGACTGGGGGTTGATACTAATCAGCACGCGGCCTCGATTAATGGCGGCAGGCCTGGGGTATTGCATGGTAACCGTACTTATCTGCTGCAAACTGACGACGGGCAAATCAACGAGGCGCACAGCATATCTGCTGGCCTTGATTACCCCGGTATCGGGCCAGAACATGTTTGGCTGTATGAACAAGAACGCGTCACATACGCCAATGCAACAGACGCCGCCGCCCTAGAAGCTTTCCAGCTTTGCTGTGTCACCGAAGGGATTATTCCAGCCCTTGAGAGCAGCCATGCCCTTGCTGAAGTTATGCGCTTTGCCCCAACTCAGCCCAAAGACCATCTTATCGTCATGAACCTATCTGGTCGTGGGGACAAAGATATCTTCACTGTCGCAAAAGCGCTCGGTGAAGATATTGCTGAGTAAAGGAGCAGACACATGACAAAAACCACAGCTGTTTCAAACCGTATTGATACTACGTTTGCCTCCCTAAAAGCATTAAACCGTGCGGCCTTCATCACTTACATTCAAGGTGGTGACCCAAACAAGGATATATCACAGGAAATTCTTGAAGGCCTGCCCCGTGCTGGGGCTGATATTATTGAACTGGGTATGCCTTTTTCTGACCCATCCGCCGATGGTCCCGCAATTGATAAGGCAGCGCAGCGGGCGCTTGCAGCTGGCGCAACAACCGCACATACCCTAGACATGGTGAAAAAGTTTCGCGCCCACAATACTACAACACCGATTGTGTTGATGGGGTATTTTAACCCACTTTTTGCCTATGGCTTAGAACGCTTTTGCAAGCACGCAGCCAGCGCTGGTGTTGACGGATTGATTATTGTTGACCTTCCACCAGAAGAAGATAGTCAGCTGCTGATACCAGCAAACATGAACGGCATACATGTGATCAGACTTGCAACACCCACATCCGATGACGCGCGTTTACCTGTGATCATAAACGGTGCTAGCGGATTTCTATATTATGTTGCTGTAGCGGGTGTCACTGGCGGCAAATCAGCAACAACCGATATGATTGACACAGCAATCAAACGCATTCAAAGCCACACAGATCTGCCTGTGGCGATTGGCTTTGGCGTTCGCACACCAGATCAAGCAGCCGCTATGGCAAGACGCGGCGATGCTGTGGTTGTTGGCAGCGCCATTGTAGAAAAAATTGCATCTGGTATAATAGACGCACAAACAACCAAACCTGACCTAATATCAAAGGTGCTTGACTTGGTTCGCGAAATTGCCTGTGGTGTGCAAAAGGCACGTCGCTCATAACGCAGAAATGATAAAGGACACATCATGAGCTGGTTAACAAACTATGTAAAACCCAAGCTGCAACGTGTTTTAAACACTAAAGACACGCCAGATAACCTTTGGCACAAATGTAAGAGCTGCGGCCAAATGATCTTTCACAAAGAATTTGTTGCTGCACGATATGTCTGTGCAAGTTGCGGCCATCATGATCGGATGCCACCATCGGATCGTTTGAAAAATATTTTTGGCGGCGAAAACTTTCACATGATTGACATGCCAAAAGTGCTTCAGGACCCACTAAAATTCAAAGATAGCAAAAAATATACAGACCGTTTAAAGGAAGCCCGCAATAAAACGGGTGATCAAGACGCTATTAAGGTGGGTGTTGGTAAAATTGGTCATGAAACCGCTGTTGTTGCAGCCCAGAACTTTATGTTTATGGGCGGATCAATGGGCATGGCGGTGGGCGAAGGTATTATCACTGCAATCCGCCATGCGATTGATATTCATGCACCCTTTATTATGGTGACTGCCTCTGGCGGTGCTCGTATGCAAGAAGGCATCCTGTCCTTAATGCAAATGCCCCGCACGACCGTTGCCTTGCAAATGCTGCGCGATGCTGGATTACCGTATGTTGTTTTACTCGCCGACCCAACGACTGGCGGCGTAAGCGCGTCATACGCTATGCTTGGCGATGTTCAAATTGCCGAACCTGGGGCGATGATTGCGTTTTCTGGTTCCCGCGTGATCGAACAAACTATTCGTGAAAAATTACCAGAAGGATTTCAACGCGCTGAATATTTGCTGGAGCACGGCATGGTCGATATGGTGGTTCACCGTGATCAGCTCAATGCTGAAATCGGTAAAATAATCAGCCTGCTTATGGCTGGTCGCCATAATACAACAAAAGCGGCTGAGTAGGGATTGGGCTCTTGAACTGTCTGCATTGACAAGTCCTGTGATTTTAACAGATATTTTAGGCTGCTGGCTATGGATAATAACCCTCAAGAAGTCCCTAAAACACCCGCTAAAAAATCGGATCATATTTTAGCACGGCTCATGGATTTGCATCCCAAGGTGATTGACCTCAAGCTCGACCGTATGCATCGCTTACTCGCAATCCTTGGCCATCCTGAAAGAAAACTCCCCCCAGTTATTCACGTGGCAGGAACCAACGGTAAGGGCAGCACAACAGCAACCATTCGTGCAATTGCTGAGGCAGCAGGATACCGTGTGCATGTATACACAAGCCCTCATTTGGTGCGTTTTCATGAGCGCATACGCTTAGCAGGAACATTCATTGATGAAGGTGATTTGCAAAATATTCTGCTTGAATGCGAAGCCGCCAATGGTCCAGACCCGATCACATACTTTGAGATCACAACCGCTGCTGCACTCCTAGCATTTTCCCGCTCACCCGCAGATTTATGTATTCTGGAAGTTGGCCTTGGAGGTCGGCTGGACGCCACTAATGTCATTGATGACCCAGTGGTGACGATTATCACACCGATCAGCTTGGATCATCAACAATTCTTAGGGGATAGCCTTGCTGAAATCGCATTTGAAAAAGCAGGTATTTTAAAAGCAGGCACACCAGCAATTATTGCAGACCAAATGGGGAGTGCTGATAGTATTATTAAGGAGCAAATTCTAATACGCGGTGCAGATGCAGTGCTTTTTGGACAAGATTGGACTATTAAGCCCGATAGTAATACCAAACAATTTACGTATAGTGATAAACGTGGCACACTCGTACTGCCAATGCCTGTACTTGCAGGTCATCATCAAGTCATGAATGCTGGTCTTGCTATTGCTGCCTTGCGTCACCAATCGGTGTTAGAAATACCAAATGCCGCCATAAACGCTGGCCTTGGCTGGGTCCGTTGGCCTGCCCGTTTGCAGCGCATAAAATCAACGCCCTTGAACAGCCTACTGCCAAGCGGCAGTCACCTGTGGCTTGACGGCGGGCATAACCATGCAGCGGCAATTGTTATCAGGGATTTTCTCAGTCGTTATGGTCATGTCACTGAACCCATAACCCTGATTATCGGCATGATGGGTACTAAAGATATCGCAGGTTTTTTAAAACCCCTTACGAGTTTAATCACAAAAGTGATCGCTGTGCCAATCGCAGGTGAAGCGGGCGGGGCAAACCCCGCAGCTTTGGCGGCGGCTGCCACCGATAACGGGATCAATGGTGTGATTGCAAAAGATATTTCTGCGGCCTTAAAGATGGTGGATTCTCAACATAAGACGGGTACCACCCCTATTGTGATGATAGCTGGCTCACTGTATCTGGCGGGTATTGCCCTAAAGGAGGCGGGTTTATACCCAGAATAATCCTATGTTAAACAGCCATGTATAGCGAGACCAATGAATAATGATTTCATTATTTATTGATAAGTCGAACCGACACAAATACTTATGGCCAATTGTGGCGATCGATATTCACCGCAATTGGCTATAATGCACTTTCAAATACACTACGTAAAAAATTGCGTAAAAAAGGGATGCGAAGCACCCCTTTTTAAACATTGCAGCATTTACCGGCCCAGAACAAAGTACTTCATAGGCCGCTTAAAGTGAACCATCGACCCAGGCGGCAAGCTGTGCTTTTGGCTGTGCCCCCATTTTTGTAGCCACGGCTTCACCGTCTTTGAAAATCAACATTGTCGGGATCGAGCGAACACCAAATTGTGTCGGCGTTTCTGGATTTTCATCAATATCCATTTTTGCAATGATGATGTCATCACGTTCGCCTGACATTTCTTCTAAAACTGGACCAATCATTTTACAGGGACCGCACCACTGTGCCCAAAAGTCCAAAAGAACGGGTTTGTCTGATTTCAAGACAAGTTCTTCAAAATTATCATCATTAACTGCTATCGTTGCCATAATAAATTACCGTTTCTTAAATCTGTTAAACCGAAAGTGCGCAGATTATTAGCGGACCTGCGTGCTTGGTCATAAAGTAGGTAGCTAGACCAGCTTGGTCAAGGATTAGTCACACCTTCGTGATTAAATCATATAATCCATTGCAATCCCCATTTCATCAAGCGCATGCTGCAAGTGATTTTCAGGTATTTTCATTAATGTTGCAGAATCTGTCCATAAAAGCGCTGCATGTACAGTTTTGTCAGGATAAATTTGTTTTAAGGCTGCCCAGTAAAGTGCCATTTGTTTGACATAGACACCAGCAATGCCTTCGGGGTCGCTAGGGGGTGAACGATTTGTTTTATAATCGACAATCAAAACACTGTCATCATCAATCACTAATCGGTCCACTTGGCCCGATATAGCACGTTTGCCAACCATTCCTGCGATTTGTACTTCTGCTTGACTGTTTGGCCCGAACAGATGCCCAAATTCTTTATGTGTCAAAATCGTTTTTATTTGCTGCCAAGCTTGCGCGATTTCTTGCTTTGATAATCCATGAGCTGGGATTGCTAAGTAAGACAAGGCTGCTTGTTCTTGTGTTTGCCCATGGCGTGCAGAAAAATCAGCATCTGGTAACCATTCTAATAAACTATGCATAGCCCGTCCGCGCAGATATCGCCGCTCTATGCCGCGCTTAAGTGGACTGCGCACAGCTGGTTCTTTGCCTTTAGGCCGTGACGGCGTTAAAGGCCGCGGGGGATCGGTTTCTATCGGTGCTGGTTGGCCCACCCACTGTGGTAAGGAAATGGGTGCGGACGTTTTTGTTGCCTCAATCCGCCCTGTGGTCCCTATCGCCGTAAAGGGTATGTGGTAGCGCATGGTACCGTCTTTTAAACGGACAGTCTCTTCTAACCCTTGAAAGCCAGTTTCAACAGCCTTATACCAGCTGTCCTCACTGACATTTTTTTGGCCTTTCCAGCCAGCAACGAACAATTGATCTTCTGCGCGTGTTAAGGCCACATATAAAAGACGTCGATATTCCGCTAAACTGCGGGCTTTCATACCTGCTTTTAATGTTTGAACAATCTCGGCACCGCTTGCGGCGCTGCTCCAAATAGGGACCCCTGAGCCTACACTATTCGACCCACCCATAGTATCAGGTAACATTAAAATGCGACTGTCACGCCCTGTGTCAGGTAAACTTGTAATATCTGTCAAATAAACAATAGGGGCCTGTAAACCTTTGGCACTGTGCGCAGTCATAATACGGACTTGGTTGCCAACAGCTTCCATGTCGCGCTTAATGACGGCGTTGCTGCTTTCTATATAGCCCAAAAAACCCTGCAAACTAGACGGAAACTGGGATTCAAAACGCAAGCTTTCTGCAAGCAGTTCATCAAGGGCATCATCAATATCTTGCCCAAGTCGTGATGCTAAGAGCTGCCGCCCACCAAGGGGGCCTAATATACGAGTGAAGAACGCAAAAGGCGTGTTCATGTCCGCTAAGCTCAGCAGCGTCCGAAGCATTTTAGTGACCTTTGGCTTCTGTTTATTCTGGACTGCGTGCCAAAGGGAACCCTCTCGATTATACGCAAGATCAAATAAAGCCTCTTCACTTAATCCTACCAGCGGTGATTTCAACAGAACTGCGGTGTTTAAATCATCATGGGGTTGCAGAACAAAGCGGACTGCCGCTAGCACATCTTGTACGGCCAGCTCTTCGCTAAGAGACATGCGATCTTTACCAGCGACTGGAATACCATAATTTTTTAAAGCCCGGACGAGCGGACTAACGATTTTACCACGCCGACGCAGAATAATCATTATGTCGCCTGCTTGCACTGGCCTGCCTAAGCTTGGAAGAAATTCTTCTGTGCGTAGTTTTTCATGAATGTGGTAGGCAATCCGCTCAGCGGTTTTTATCTCAGCGGTTTTTATCGCCCCTTGCTGCACAGGGGGTAGCCAGTATTCAGGTTCGACTTTTGGATCATCTTCCATGAGCGGCCAAAGCTCCACAAGGCCGCCGTGGCCTAGGCGGCTCGTGCTATGTGTGATGGTTTTATCAAAATCACTCAAGCCAATACGCGCCGTGTTCCCATCAGCAAATATAGAATCCACAAGCCCAAGCACAGCTTCCCCTGATCTAAATGACAAATTCAAAGTGATGTTTTCGGCGTGTTGATCGGCCCCTCTGGCTGCTTCAAAAATATCATCCCTTGCTATTAGAAACTGTTTTGGATCAGCGCGTTGAAACGAAAATATTGACTGCTTGGCATCACCCACGGCAAACACAGTTCGTGGATTTTTAGGCAGCGTATCCCGCGCACCAACGCCTGCAAAAAATTCCGAAGCAATGGCGCGAACCACCTTCCACTGGGCGCTATTGGTGTCTTGGGCCTCGTCCACCAAAATATGATCAATACGATGATCCAATTTATATAATATCCAAGGCGAGACATCAGTGCGATCTAGCAAATTTTCAGTGCGCACAATCATATCATCGAAATCAAGCAGCCCTTTGGCTTGTTTGACCCTTTCATAGCGGCTAAGCTGTTCGATCCCCAACATCAAAAGTGATTTTGTTGCCAGTGCAATCCATGCGGCATCTAGTTTGGTTTGCAAGGCACTTAAACGTAGTTGCTCCGTTTCCATGATTATCTGAAAGTCCGGATCAGCCGCAAGCGTGGCTTTGTTCAGCATTCGGGTTTTGGGCGCATTCTTTTGGGTTAAAAAAACGCTTTTAAAATCATCAAACACTTTCAGCAAAGTTTCAGGTTCAGTGGTTAAAAATTGTAAAATATAGTGCCCATTTTGCGCTTCTGTTTTTGAACCTTCTAACATTTTCAAAGCAACGGCCCGCAGGTTTTGCGTGTCGATACTATTACGGTCTATCATTGCATCAAGCACGCTATCTGGTGTGTCATCGAGGCTTAAACCAAGCAGGCGGTGTAAGGCACTAAACACCCCTTCATAACCGCCATAAGCAAAACCAGCTGCTGCCACCTCCCGCGAGAAAAAGGATAAACGATCAATGGCCGCATCAAAGGTTTGCTCTGTCGCCAGCACTGAAACCTGTTGTAATGCCTTGGTTAAAACCTCAGCCGAGTGAGCAAGAGTATCGCCTGAACCAACGTCGGTATCCTGATGACCTTTGCCGCCTACTCCCGATGGTCGTGACGCGCTGAGCATTTGGTCTTTCGCGTTTGCCATAATATCTGCGGCACGGGCTTCTTCCATACCTTCAAAACCTGGGGTTAGCCCCGCCTCAAGGGGGAAACGCATCAACAAAGATTGGCAGAAGCTATGGAAAGTTTGCACAGATAACCCACCTGAAAGATCAAGTACACGGGCAAATAACTGCCGTGCCCGCCTGAGCATTTTCGCATCTGCGTATTCTTCTGTGCGTTCAAATATTGCAGCGCTTAAAGAAGCGTCATCCATTATTGTCCAAGACCCCAGTTCTTTGAATATGCGGTTTTTCATCTCGGCTGCTGCGGCTTTGGTATAGGTCAAACACAGAATGTTTTCGGGCTGCGTACCCGTAAGCATTAATCGTAGCGCCCGCGCTGTTAGCACATGGGTTTTCCCCGTCCCAGCTGACGCGCCCACCCACGCTGTTAAATTTGGCAAAGTTGCGTGCGCTTGTGCTGAGGTTAGGCTTGATCTTCGGCTGGGTTTTTGGATCGTTTTGTCAGGCATTATGCATTGCCCCCTCAGGGTCATAGCTGTCTTCGTTTTCCTCAAGGGACCATTCCCCGACGCGCGCTAAATGATCATAATCACCATAACCCGCAGCATCCTTATCTGGGTTTGGCTGTGAAAGATACGGGGTGTTTGGGTCTGTAAATGTTTGAATAAGACCTCGCAAGCCTTGCTCAGCACCGTCAATAAGTTCACCGACTGTCCGCTGATATGCTTTGTTACGTGTGCTCAGGTGCTTTTGATGCATGGCATGGATTTTCTGGTCGCCTTTGATTTCCCAGAATATTAATTCACCGACCGCTAGCGTGCCTAAACCCTTAAATGCACCAAGCTTTATCAACAAGCCCTCAAGCGGCAACTGCGGTGCGTACCCTAATGCCATTTTCTTAGCCGATGGAATATTGCCTGTTTTATAATCAAGAATAGCAATGGCACCCGTCAGTAGATTTTTATCTAAGCGGTCTGCTTGGGCTTTTAAGGTAAAATCAGTGCCGCTTAGTTTTGCATGCCCCCAAACCTCACCTCCTAAAAATCTATAAAATTTCTGACGCTCTGCTTCATGGTCAATAAACCACTCAGCTACCCGTTCAAAACGCGGCCACCAAAATGCATGGACTGTTGGCTGAGTGGCTAAATCTTGAAAGACTTCCGTACCGATTGCCATTAATTTTGCTTTTGCGTCAGCTCCTGACCGTTCGGATTTATCCAGTTTCATAAATAACTCTAAGACTTTATGCAGCATGATACCCTTATGTGATGCGTTGGGGCGTGTATCGATGTCTTCCAGTTTGCTTAAGCCAAGTATTTTTTGGCCATACAAAGCATAGGGGTCACACATCCAAGTTTGCACTTGAGTAACCGATAATTCGCAGGGCCGCGACGAAACAGGGGGTTTTGGTGCGGGTGGTTTTATCGGCGTAATTCGTTCAGGTTTGTTACGGTCTTTGGCCCACCTTAGATAGTGCGAAGCAC
>JABABO010000164.1 GCA_014238195.1 Kordiimonadaceae bacterium
ACACCGGCCGATTGCCAAAGGGCCGCGCGGTATCGGGGTTAAAATCTGTCCAATGCAACAGGCTGTCGACCGTGCAGCGCATCAGGTCCTTTAACCTGAACGCCGACAAGGCATCATCGACAAACTGGCACATGAACAGGTTTTGAAACGCATCAGGGGCGTATTCCTGCACGGTAACGTCAATATCAAACAGGTCGCAGCCCATGTCCGCCGCGTCATAAAGCGTCACAATATGCCGCCACTGGCCATCTGGGCACACTGTGCCGTGCTTTAAGGCCGTGTGGCTAATATCGATCGGGTCAGTATCCGTGTCGCCGCTTTTGCTGTAGGCATGCCCTGCCCAAAACGGATAGGCTTCGTGGGCCAAACTAGACGGCGTACTAAAATAGGTCTTGCGCCATTTTTTATGCACGGCCATGCCGCTTGCCACTTTGTTAAATTCACCAAAGCGGGGTATCCAGAAATATTCATCCATATACATATGACCGTGGTAGCTTTGCGCTGTGCGGCTGTTGGTCGATAGAAAATACAGCTTGGCGCCCCCTGGTAACACGATCGGATCCCCGCGCAGGTCAATGTCGGTGTGTTCTAGGACAAAATCCCTGATGTAGGAGCGAAAAACATGCGCCTGCGCCTTGCTAGCCGACAGGAATATCTGATTGTCGCCTGTTTCCAGCGCGTCGCAAAGCGCTTCGCGGGCGAAATACCAGGTGGCGCCGATCTGCCGACTTTTCAGGATATTGCGCGTGCGGTGACACTTCGCATCCAACCACATATTTTGATACTGAAATAAGTGTGCGTGGAAGGCATCCAGCAGCTTAACCGCCTGTTCGTCGCTGATGGCGTTTTGTTTGGCCTTTTTGCCCGCGTTACGCTTTTTAATATTGGGGTTCAGGTCGCTATCTTTGCCGGTGGCGGCATATTTTTCCCGCCGCTCAAGCCGTTCAAATTCACGGCCCAGCGTTTCAATTTCTTTTAAATCAAGCGCGGTTTTTTGTTCCTTTAACACCAGCGCCGTATAGCGGGCATCCATAACTTCACGGTTTTTTTCCCGCGCACTGGCACGGTCCCACTTTTCAGTTTTACGCCGCGCATACAGGGTTTTATCAGGCACATCAAACAGGCTTGAAATCTGCGCAATCGACCAGCCCATCCAATAGAGATGCCGCGCTTCCAGATTGATATCCGTGCTGAGTTTGACGGTTGTTGGTGCCTGTTTCATGGCCCCACCATAGGCACGCCGTTTGGCCTTTGCGCGATCTTTTGCGTTGAATTTTGCAAAATATAACATTGCCGTGCTTGCACCCAGTGCCGCGACAAGCCCACCATGCAGGAAATGAACCGACAAAACAGTCATAAAAACAGTCATAAAGGATATATCAAATGCCAAATTATGTGCGCATTGCATGCTCGGGAAAAACCATCGATGGCCGCGAAATCAGCGCTGCGCATTTGCGCGAAATGGCCGCAAGCTATGACCCCGACACATACACAGCGCTGATTAATATTGAACATATCCGCAGTTTTATGCCCGAAGGCAACTTCCAAAATTATGGCAAAGTGTTGGCGCTGAAAACCGAAGACGGCGACGGCAAAACATATTTGCTAGCGGTGTTGGACCCGACGACAGAGCTTAAAAAGCTTAATGAAAAGCGCCAAAAGATATTCACCAGCGTGGAAATCACTGTACCCTTTGCTGATACAAAAAAAGCCTACCTAACGGGCTTAGCGGTTACCAACAGCCCCGCCAGCTTGGGGACAGAAGAATTAAAATTCAACGCCCAAAAAACCGATGGCAAGCTTTTTTCAAGCTATACCGATGACCCCATCGCGCTTGATAGCACAGAGGACACCAGCGACAACACTAGCGATGCCTTGCTGGATAAGATTAAAGCGTTTTTCAACAAAAATGACGATACACAGCAGGCATCTGCCCAGAAGGCCACACAGTCCGCTATGTTAGCCTTAGCCGCAGAAACCGCCGCAGCCCTATCAGCGCACGCGGAAACGGTAACAGCAACCGACACAGCGCTAAAATCGCTGCAGGCGGATTATGACCAGCTGTCCAGTGATTTTAAAGCGCTAACAACAACGCTGAGCGAAACCCCCACAGGCACACAGCGCGGCGAGATTACCGGCAGCGCTGATCGCACCAAAACGGATTGTTAATCACACCCATACCCCAAAGATCAACCACCAAGAAAGCCCAAACAATGTTAGAAGAAACCCGCGAACTTTATACCAATTATGTCAGCGCTGTTGCCGCGCTGAACAATACCACTGCGCTGAGCAGCAAATTTAACGTCACGCCGCAAGTCGCTGAAACCATGGAAAAACATATCCAAGAATCCGATGCCTTTTTAGGCATGGTGAATGTGGTGACACGGCAAAACCAGTCGGGCCGTAAAATTGGCATCGGTGTCACGGGCACCATTGCAGGGCGTACCGACGTGTCAGGTAATGGGGAGCGCACACCGCCCAACATCCATACCAGCGACGAACGCCCCTATATGTGCCAATTTACCGAATATGACACTGGTATCGATTATGAAACCCTTGATATGTGGCGCCATAATCCGCAGTTTGAAACCTTGCTGCGCGACAGTATTTTAAACCAGGTCGGTCAGGATCGTATCATGATCGGCTTTAACGGTACCGCGCACGCCGTAAACACCGACCGTGCCGCCAACCCCTTGCTGCAAGATGTCAATATAGGCTGGCTGCAAGCCATCCGCGACGACGCGGCTTCGCAGCATCACACAGGCATTAAAATTGGTCGCCCTTCAGCAGGTTCCGATATCGCTACCCAGCAGGATTTTTATAATCTTGATCAATGCGTTTTAGACGCCAAATCATTGCTGCACAGCGTTTACCGTGGCCGCACTGACCTGGTGGTTATTTGCGGCACTGATCTGGTAAGCGATAAATATACCGCGCTGATGGGGGCCAGCGACCAGCCCAGCGAAAACGCGGCGGCGAACGCGCTGATCCGCACACAAATCTTGGGCGGCTTGCCGGTGCAAACCGTACCGCATTTCCCAGAAGATGCCTTTTTAATCACCCCGCTTAAAAACCTATCGATTTATGTCCAGGAAGGCACACGGCGGCGGATGATCAAAGACAAGCCTGAGAAAAACCGCATTGAAGATTTCAACAGCCTTAACGAATGCTTTGTTGTCGAAGCTTATAAGGCGTGCGCGTTTGTTGAAGGCATTAAAACCCCGAACGCTGATCATTCGGCTTGGGCGTAAATTTTTAACCACTAGAACTGGCAGACTTAAGGAAACCATCATGGGTGTATTTCAAAAACGACAGGCCGAAAAGCTGGCCTTGGCTGCGGCAAAAAACACCGACGCGCCCATCAGCGACAGTGATATTCATAAAAAACTGATGGCCGAGATGGCCTTGCATTTGCAGGACCTGAAGCAGGTGAAATCCCATCAAACGCGGGCTGATAAAAAACGCGGCTTTATCAAGCATTATGACAGCTATGTCGACGGTGTTTTAGCCGCTGATACAGACGGACAAGACAGTTTGTTGATGCATATTTTCGTCTGGGCCGTTGATATTGCTGAGTATGAAACCGCGCTTTTGATGCTGGACTATATCATCCGCCATGATCTCGCGATGCCCGCAGGCTTTGAACGCGACGCGGCCAGCTTTGCCGCCGAGCAATTATCACAGTCCGCGCTACAGGCGACCAAATCGGCGGCCAAATCGGCGGCCAATATCCCGCCCTTTAGCACCATTGAGACGCTGATCGAACTCACCGAAAACTGCGATATGCACGACCAGATCCGCGCTAAGCTTTTATACGCAGCCGCTGAAACGCTTTTTGCCTCATCCGATCATGAGGCTGCTGATAAAATCCTCGGCTTTTATAACGCTGCGCTGGACTTAAACCCCAAGCTGGGCATCAAGCAAAAAATCAAAGCGCTAGAAAAGACCATA
>JABABO010000217.1 GCA_014238195.1 Kordiimonadaceae bacterium
AAGCATCCTCAACAGGAATTTTTGCAAGTGGACACCACAAATATTTTATTCATTTGCGGCGGTGCATTTGCGGGGCTGGATAAAGTTATTTCTAATCGGCTGCAAGGCAAGTCAATAGGATTTGGTGCTGATGTTAACGCACCTGATGAACGGGGTATTGGGGAACTTTTTAAAGATACTGAACCTGAAGACTTACTTAAATTTGGCCTGATTCCAGAATTTGTTGGTCGTTTACCAGTGATAGCAACGCTCGAAGACTTAGACGAAGATGCCTTAATACAAATTTTATCGCAGCCTAAAAATGCGCTATTAAAACAGTATCAAACTTTGTTCAATATGGAAAAAACAAACCTGACCTTTACCGACGATGCCCAAAAAGCAATCGCGCAAAAGGCAATAGGCCGTAAGACGGGTGCCCGCGGCTTGCGCTCGATTATGGAAGATACATTATTAGATACAATGTTTGAACTACCAAGTTTAGACGGTGTGGAAGAAGTTGTGGTGAATGGCGAAGTTGTTAATGGTGCATCTAGCCCCCTCCATATTTATGCAGAGCGTGCCAAAGAAAAAGACCAATCCGCTTAAAGGGCTTTGGTATTCTGGTTAAGTAGGGGTTGAAACTGTATTTTTAGCTCTTATTTGCTCTAAATGATTAACAGAGGCACTGGCCCATGTATAAATCGTATTTGCGCCTAATTTTTTCTTAAGGCGTATAGTTTATAGATATAGAGTATATTTACGATTCTGAACTTACTTAAATCATAACCGAGGCCAATATGTCCGATCTGCCTGAAGATATGTCAAACATTGTACAATTACCTGTCTTACCACTTAGGGATATTGTCGTATTCCCACATATGATCGTCCCCTTATTTGTTGGGCGGGAAAAGTCTGTTCGGGCGCTTGAAGAAGTCATGTCCAAGGACAAGCAAATTATGCTGGTGGCGCAAAAAGATGCGAGTGAAGATGACCCTTCGACTGACTCAGTTTATAAAATCGGCACAATTGCGTCTGTATTGCAGTTATTGAAGCTTCCAGATGGTACAGTTAAAGTCCTTGTTGAAGGTTTCACACGCGCTAAAGTCATCGACTACACTAAAACCAAAGACTATTTTGAGGTAGAGGCCGAGCTGCTCGTCGATGAAGTTGTTGAGGATACCGATGTTGAAGCATTGTCACGGACTGCCGTGGTGCAATTTGAACAGTATCTAAAACTGAATAAAAAAATCCCTGCGGAAGTTCTTGCAACCGTAAGTCAGATTGAAGACCCGGAAAAGCAAGCTGACACGATTGCCAGTCATCTTGCGTTGAAGATCGAGGATAAGCAAAAACTTCTTGAATCCTCTTCTGTCTCAGAACGCCTTGAGCTTATCTTTGCTTTTATGGAAGGCGAGATTGGCGTTCTGCAAGTTGAAAAGAAAATTCGTGGACGCGTTAAACGCCAAATGGAAAAAACGCAGCGTGAATATTATTTGAATGAGCAAATGAAAGCGATTCAGAAAGAATTGGGTGAAGGCGATGAAGCACGCGAGGAAACCGTCGAGCTTGAAGAAAAAATCACAAAAACAAAGCTAACGAAGGAAGCTCGTGATAAATGTCTGGCTGAACTTAAGAAGTTAAAGTCAATGAGCCCAATGTCTGCCGAAGCGACCGTCGTCCGTAATTATCTGGACTGGATGCTTTCTATTCCTTGGAGCAAGCGCAGCCGTATTAAGAAAGACATCGCCAAAGCTCAAACTATTTTAGACCAAGATCATTACGGCTTGGAAAAAGTAAAAGAGCGCATTATCGAATATCTTGCAGTTCAGCAACGCACTAAAAAACTTAAAGGCCCTATTTTGTGCCTTGTTGGTCCGCCTGGTGTTGGTAAGACATCACTTGGTCGGTCTATTGCCAATTCTACAGGCCGTGATTTTGTACGCTTTTCGCTTGGTGGAGTGCGTGACGAATCAGAAATACGGGGGCACCGACGCACTTATATTGGTTCTATGCCCGGAAAAATCGTTCAAAATATGAAAAAGGCAGGCACAAGTAATCCGCTCTTTCTGCTGGATGAAATTGATAAAATGGGGCAAGATTTTCGCGGTGACCCAGCATCAGCTTTGCTTGAGGTTTTAGACCCTGAGCAAAATAATAAATTTGCTGATCATTATCTGGAAACAGATTACGACTTGTCTGATGTAATGTTTGTTACGACTGCAAACTCGCTAAATATGCCGCGCCCTTTATTGGACCGTATGGAAATCATCCAGCTTTCTGGGTACACCGAAGATGAAAAAGTTGAGATTGCTAAACATCACTTGATAGATAAATTGAAGAAAGACCACGGGTTACGTCCTGAGGAATGGTCTATTTCGGACAGTGCAATTCATGATATTATCCGTTATTATACGCGTGAAGCTGGTGTCCGAAGTTTAGAACGCGAACTTGCTAAACTGATTCGTAAAGCTGTTAAGGAAATTGTTGAAGGTTCGAAAGAAAAAGTCTCTGTCACTAGTCGGAACTTGGGCATTTATGCGGGTGTGAAGAAATTTCGATTTGGTGAGATTGAAAATGAACACCAAGTTGGTCACACAACGGGTTTGGCATGGACCGAGGTTGGTGGTGAGCTTTTGGCCATTGAAGCTGTAACAGTTCCTGGGAAAGGGGAAATCCAGCAAACGGGTAAACTTGGTGATGTTATGAAAGAATCCATTTCTGCGGCGCGGTCATATGTACATTCGCGTTGTGTGGATTATGGTATTCATCCAAAAATGTTTAAACACAAAGACATTCATATTCATGTGCCCGAAGGGGCGACCCCAAAAGATGGCCCGTCGGCAGGTGTTGCAATGGTTACAAGTATTGTTTCAGTCTTAACGAACACTCCTGTCAAGAAAGATTTAGCCATGACAGGTGAAGTCACATTGCGGGGGCGTGTTTTACCGATTGGCGGATTGAAGGAGAAACTTTTAGCAGCGCTTCGTGGTGGCATCACCAAAGTTTTAATCCCGTTTGATAATAAAAAAGACTTAGCAGAAATTCCAGATAATGTGAAAAAAGGTTTAAAGATCGTGCCTGTTAAATCAGTGGACGAAGTTTTAGGACAAGCGCTAACAGAATCACTTGAGGCTATTGAATGGACAGAAGAAGATGAGCTTGCCGAATTAGCCCTAAAAACCCAAGAAAAAGGCCTAGAATTAACAACGCATTAGCCTATTGAGCTTTGTTAACCATCTTTCCAACCAGAAATTTAAAAAATCCGCAGTTTTCTGCGGTTTTTTTGTATTTTTTGTTTTGACAAATTGGATTTATCAGTTCTATTATGATTTTGCGTTCCACAGATGACTGTGGAAATGGCTCTTCAACTCAGAGGGGGATACCTTGAACAAAAACGATCTCATTGCAAAAGTTGCTGATGCAGCTGAACTTTCAAAAGCAGACGCTGGTAAAGCAGTAGATGCAGTTATCGATTCTTTAACCGCAGCGCTTGCTGGTGGTGATGAAGTTCGCCTCGTAGGTTTTGGTACATTTGCTGTTGCCCAGCGCAAAGCAACTAAAGGCCGTAACCCACGCACGGGTGAGGAAATAAATATTCCAGCTTCTAAGCAGCCTAAGTTTAAAGCTGGTAAAGGCCTGAAAGACGCAGTTAACTCATAATTTGTTTAGACTTGTCTTAAAAAATTAGCGACCGCAGTTAATCTGTGGTCGCTTTTACTTATTTTTATAAAAAGTAAAAATAGCACTAGACAGACGAGCTAATAGTTCCTAAAAGCGCGTCCACACGGTGCCTATATAAAGAATTTGGTAAGGGCGATTAGCTCAGTTGGTAGAGCATCTCGTTTACACCGAGAGGGTCGGCAGTTCGAGCCTGTCATCGCCCACCA
>JABABO010000272.1 GCA_014238195.1 Kordiimonadaceae bacterium
ATCGAAAACCTGATAGGCTCTGATCATAATGATCGCCTGCGCGGCGACGATACCACGGATAATGTCCTTTGGGGCGGCGCTGGTGATGATAAGCTTTACGGTCACAATGGTAATGATACCCTGTACGGCGGTGACGGCGTCGATAAGCTATATGGTCAATCAGGTGATGATCTGTTGGTTGGCAGCGCGGGTGCTGATCGGCTGGATGGCGGTAATGGTGTTGACACTGCATCTTATGAACAATCCACAGCGGGTGTTAATGTTCTGATCAATTCTGGCAGGGCTTCGATCGCTTCCCTCGGCGGTGACGCGGAAGGCGACGTTTTAAAGTCTGTTGAAGTGGTTATTGGCTCGTCCTTTGATGATACGCTCAAAGGCAATGATCTGGCGAATGTTCTGGATGGCGGCGCGGGTGATGACGTGCTGACAGGCAACGATGATGCAGACACATTTGCCTTTGGCATTGGTAGCGGCCGTGACACAGTAACGGACTTTGACGCTGGTGAAGACAGGCTTGATCTTAGCCTAGCAGGCACTGGCTTCACGGGCCTCAATGATGTCACGGCTGCCGCGACTGAGGAGACACAGGACAATCAGCTAGGCCTGTTGATCACTCTTGATGCCAGCAATTCTGTGTTTTTGCAGGGCGGTACACTGGCTGATCTAACGGTAGACAGCGTGATTCTTTAAACAAGCTGGGTGGTTCATAGTGCGAGGCCAATGAATAATAATCTTATTTTTAGTAAAGTCTCTTGGGATACTTTGAGCCGACACAAAGACCTATAGCCAAATGAGGTGATCAATATTCATCGCATTTGGCTATAGGACATACTACTGCAAGCCAAAGCTGCGAATCGCCTTAATGCGGTCACATTTAACCCACAATCGACTATTTCGGACCTAAACGAAGGTCATTGAGGCGAATCGCATTATTGCCTAAACACGCTGCCAACATATTAAAAAACCTTTAAATACTAGACTTTAGTCATAAAACAGCGCCTATAATAGACGATTCGGCGTCTTTAAGCAGGAAATCATTGACCCCTGCCTTAATTAATGCTTTTTTAGAAAGTGCGAGAGGGCGTGTGTCTCACATGCCCGCTCCTGTTGTAGCTGTTATTGCAGCTACACTATCCTCGCTGTCGTGACTCGGGCCGGGTTTTTACCCGGCCATTTTTTTTTGGTCTTTGGGTTTTTACCCGGCCATTATTTTTGGTCTTTGGGTTTTTACCCGGCCTTTTTTTTTGGTCTTTGGGTTTTTAGCCAGCTAATATTACAAATTTTAGGCAAAGCATGACGTTTCACATACGCTATAGCCAAATGAGGGAATCAAAATTCACTGCATGTGGCTCTAAGTCTTTGTGTCGGTTCGACTTATCAATGAATAATAAGATCATTATTCATTGGTCTCGCTATAATTAGGATTTTTCGATGAATTTTCCGCCAACGCTGAAACAACTGCGCTACCTGCTTGCTTTGCAAAAGACCATGCATTTTGGCAAGGCAGCCAAGCAATGCCATGTGTCACAGTCCACCCTAAGTGCCGGTATTCAAGAGCTAGAAAGCCTGCTTGGCGTCACATTGGTGGAACGCACGAAGCGGACCGTTATGTTCACAGCGCTGGGCCAAGAAATCGCAAGGCGCGCGCAAAACATACTCAGCGAAATTGATGACTTAACCGATATGGCCGCAGTGGCGCGTAATCCGTTAAGGGGTATCGTCCGCATGGGGGTAATCCCGACCATCGCGCCTTTTTTATTGCCGCGAATTATGCCCATAATCCGTAAAAAACTGCCTGATTTAGACTTACACCTGCGCGAAGATAAATCAGCAATCCTGTGCGACCAGTTACGGACAGGGGATTTAGATATTGTCTTGTATGCCTTGCCGTTTGCCTGTGGTGATGTGTATGAAATGCCTTTGTTCGATGATCCATTTTTTGCAGCCTATCCCAAGGCAACGGCCCCAGCTGCCCAGATTACTTCCGATGACCTGAATAATGCCCAGTTATTACTGTTAGAGGAAGGTCATTGCCTGCGTGATCATGCGCTGTCTGCCTGTGCAATATTAGACCGCACAGCAGACAATACCACCGTTAGTCAAGGCTTAGGGGGAACAAGTTTGCACACCATGATACAGATGGTCGCGGCTGGTCACGGAGTTACCCTGCTGCCTGGTATGGCGGTTGAGGCTGGCTTAACAGATGGTATGGATATTGATATACTCCCCTTTAAGGACACAACACCAAGCCGCACAATCGGCTTGATCTGGCGGCGATCAAACCCTCGCACTGATACGTTCAACGCGCTGGCACAGGTTATAAAACAGGTCGGGGCATAACCCCAACCCTTATTGCACCATGTCTTGCGGCGAACTTATTTCACAAAAGCTGGGGACCTTGGCAGGCTCTCATACCGGTCCCGCAATTTTGTTTGACGGCTTTGCAAACTGACCTCATCGCCTTTGATAATCAAGGCATCAACGCTTGTCATCAGCTCAAGCGGATCACCGTTCCAGACAACCACATCCGCGTCCATGCCCGCAGCAAGGCTGCCATAATGATCCGCCACACCAAATATTTCGGCGGGATAAAGTGTCATAGCATTCATCGCGTCTTCCCATGACAGACCGTTTGCAACAGCGTTACCCGCAAATTGTGGAACAAGCCGCGCGTTATGGGTATCGCTTGACATAAAGGCGATTTTCACCCCCGCGTCCACTAAGCGTTTAGCATTGAGCTGTGTCGCAGCAAGGGCATCAAAATCTGGTAAATTTGCCATTGTATCCAGCACAACAGCAACACCAGCCAGCGCCAGTTGATCAGCAACACGCCATGCTTCCTTGCCGCTTAAAATCACAACATCTGCGCCGTAGTTTGTTTTCAACGATAATGCGCGGCGAATATCACGGGCATTATCAGCATGCACCAGCAAGGGTAAGTCCCCCGCTAAGACAGCTGTTAATGTTTTTTGTTCAGCCGAGTTATCTGATTTTTTGCCAGAGTCTTTATCAGAATCTTTATCAGAATCTTTATCAGAATCTTTATCAGAATCTTTATCCGAGTCTTTAGCCGCATTCGTATTATCGCCTTGGGATTTCTCTTGCTGTTTTTGCGCACCATCAAGTTTCTTACGGATGGCTTGCCATAAACCCGCTTTGCTGCCACCAGCAGCCCGCGCACCATTATCACGGATATCAAGCTGTAGGTATGCCTCAGCATGGTCCACAAGGTCATCCCCGTTTAGAACTAAAACAGCCCCTAAACCTTGCCACGGGCTGCCAGTGGATGAAAAACCTGTGACAGCGCGGGTCACCCCTTCTACCCGCGTTATGTTGATAATCGTACTGTCAGGATTGATAGCATCAGCCGCAGATACAGCAATCACGGATTCCGCTTTTTTAAGCGTATCATCATTGTGGCTTCCCGATAAAGGCACTTCCATCAAACCAAGGTTTGTATTGCTGACCATCAGCCCACTTGTCACCCATTTCCCATCAGCGTCAATGACGCGGAAATTTGCAGGAATGTCGCCGCCGCTTTTGACGGAAATAATTTTGCCCTTGCTGATCAAAACTGTGGCGTTTTCAATTTTGCCAGTCCCGCCGTTGGTGAAGGCAGTGCCACCTGTCACTGCGATATCTTCGGCTTGCACGCCTAAAGTAATCGCAAGGGCAGCAACTGTAATTATTGTCTTTAAATTCATCATGGTGTTGCTCCTTGTCTTATTTTATATCGCCAGCGCCAGGTTGCCCCAGCTCGAAGTCAGCAATGGGTTGAAAGGGTGGACTGTTGCGGTCAAACACAAGGGCACCATCGACAAATGTTTTCTCAGCCTGAGTATAAACACTGAAGGGATCACCCGACCATAATACAATATCTGCATCCTTGCCAACCTCAATTGTGCCTGTTTGATCAGCAACACCAAGCGATTTCGCAGGATTTTTCGACAGCCAAGTCCAAGCTTCAGCCTTGCTAATATTAACCCCTACACGGCGACCATCGGCTAAGGCTTTTGCGGCTTCTTGGTTTAAGCGCTGAATACCCACTGCGCTGTCAGAATGAACAATCGCGCAGGCCCCAGCACCGTGCACAAACGGAATGTTTTCGCGGATGCTGTCATAAGCTTCCATCTTAAAGCCCCACCAATCGGCCCACATGGCAGAACACACACCATTGTCACGCAGAAGATCAGCAATTTTATAGCTTTCAATAGCGTGATGAAAAGTGCCAATCATGAAGCCAAATTCTTTAGCGACATCGATCATATTCCCCATATCATCAGCACGGTAGCAGTGGTTATGAACAATAATATCACCCTTGATAATCCCTGCAATGGTATCTAATTTCAAATCGCGAACGGGGGGTAGCACATCTTTGCCAGCCCTGTAATCGCGTTCATATTTTCCCCATGCCCTTATGTAGGCTTCACCGTCTGCAAAGGTTTGTCGCATAACCGCGATGTTCCCCATACGTGTGCTGGGGCGATGACCTTCGCTATTTTTACCGCCACCATAAACCCGTTTAGGATTTTCACCGCAGGCAAACTTCACACCGTAAGGCGCACCCGGAAACTTCATATCCTGCTGAGTACGGCCTGGAACGTTTTTAAGGGTGACAGAACGCCCCCCAATATTATTGGCAGACCCGGGTAATAATTGCAGGGCTGTTATACCGCCTGCCGCCGCCCGCAAGTAACCTGGGTCTTGCGGCCAATTGGAATGTTCGGCCCATACATCAGCGGTCACAGGGGCACCAACTTCATTGCCATCACTGTGGCTGGCTGTTCCAGGGCTTGGATACACACCAAGGTGGCTGTGTACGTCAATAATTCCAGGGGTGAGCCACTTGCCAGTTCCATCAATCACTGTTGCCCCTTTGGGCGCTGCTATTTCATGACTGACAGCTTGGATTTTACCATCCTGCATTAGCACTGACAAACCATCAAGCTGTTGACCATTGCCATCCAGAACCGTGGCGCCCGTAATTAAAACAGGCGCACTGAGAAGCGCTGTATACGTTGACGGAAATGGGTCTTGCTTCATGTCAACAAAGTCACCTTGTTCCGCTTGCCCGCAAGCTACTAGCAACAAGCATCCAGCGATCAATGCGACCAGCACGCGGCATGAATTATTTTTTGCCCTAAACGGAGTATTTTTAGATGTCATAAAATTTTCCCCTCAAATATGACAGCCCCATTGATAGGGGCCTTTTCGTAACCGACGTTAGCAAAGACAAGAACAGCTGTCACGCTGATACTCAAAAATGAGCCAAAAAACAAAACTTGAAATTTTTAAAAGGACTTCCCAGTACCATTAAACCCGCCCCATCAAACCAGTACTATCAAACAAAAAGAGGCTGAATGGCATCATAAACTGCATAATCTTTCGGCAATTTCTTGCGTATTAAGGCGCGGTCAGTCTCGCTTGGCCCGGCTTTTAAAGTAGGAGACACATTGAACCGCACAATATCTAAGGGTTCACCAATCATTTTACTTAATCGCTGTACAAGCCTATCCATCTGGTCATAGCGCACCAATTTTAGGGCATTCAAATGCTTTGGCGCGGGTTTTACGAATAAGGATTGATTACCAACGCGGGCATAGGGTGGCCTTGGATCAGTGAAATATCCATCCAGAAAATCATGCCAGCTTACATGCCCAGTATATTCCCAGTGTTTAGGGTGATTAGGGTCTTTAATAACCTCACGCTGGCGAAAACGATACCAACTGTACAGCCAGTCTGTTGGCTCGCGGAACAGGCAAAAAATGGACAACTGATCAACCCCAGCTCCGATGCGAGCGCGTATCAAAGGTTCAACAAACTTTTGATATTCACTGTATGTCGTGTGCCGCATCTGGGGGTCCCTATCAAGAAGCAAAGAACAATAAGGGGCCAGCGAAGATGTTAGCGAAGAAGAAGCACATTTTTTATTCGATAGAACTACAAACTTATGCTTGGTTGATACCATCATATCAGCTGGGCTCCCTTACCCCTGAACACTCAATTCAATCAGTGTACGCCGTGCATATGCTTTTTCATGATAGGCGTTAATAATAATATTACGACACCAACACCAACACTCATCACACCAATTGTGGTATAAACATCCATTATCGCCACCATATCAAGCTTACCACTATCAGCGCCGTGCCCACCACTGCCTGTTAGGCTACTGATCCAGCCAGCCACATAATTACCCATAGCAGAAAACAGGAACCAAGTCCCCATTACCATGCCAACGATCCGCGCTGGGGAAAGCTTGGTAACCATTGATAAGCCCACTGGGCTTAAACACAGTTCCGCGACCGTTAGGAAGAAATAAATCAAGATTAACCACATAAAGCTTTTTGCGGTGCTATCATCTAAGCTAAGGCCCCATGCGAAGACGACATACCCGATACCAATCAGCAACATAGCAATGGCAAATTTAGCTGGCGTTGAGGGTTCCCACCCCTTACGATTAAGCGCAACCCATAACCAAGCCATAATAGGAGCAAAGATTATAATAAAGCCAGGATTCATTGATTGCACTTGGCTTGCACGCCACATAATCCCGAAGTCTAGGTTAAATTGTTGATCAGCGAGTAACGTCAGTGATGCAGCCTGTTGTTCAAATAATGCCCAAAAAACGGCTTGAACCGCAATGAGAAAACAAGCCACCATCAAGCGACCGCGTTCATCTTCATCGCACTGTGTAAACGAGATAAACAATAAGGCGCCAATCATTCCAATCCCAGCGACACCGATCAATTGGCCGACAAGCGTTTCATATTGCATCATCATCCAGCTTATAATGACAAGGCCAATGCCGAATAAATAGATCGTGTTTTCTTTACTAAGACCGATGGGTGATTTTTCTTGTAGCACCGCTTCATTGGGTGCGTCAGCGCGGCCATCAAGGTAACGTTGTCCCCATAAAAATACTAGCAACCCAAACAACATGCCAATACCAGCCAGCCCAAAGCCATAGTTCCAGCCGTAAACTTCGCCAACATAACCAACAGCCATAGTGGAAAGGACTGATCCGACATTAATACCCATGTAAAAAATCGTAAAACCACCATCACGGCGCGGATCGTTAGGGCCGTAAAGCGCCCCAACTATTGTCGAGATATTGGCTTTCAAGAAACCAACACCTGTGATGATCAAGGCCAGTGACAAGAAGAATAAATTCAAATAAAATTCATTGCGAACCACCACATCGCCGTCCATAAAAGCCGCAGGGCCGTGAAAACCCATCAACCCGTGACCCATGACCAGTAAAATCGCACCATATGTCACTGCTTTGCGACTACCGAGATAACGGTCTGCCATATAGCCGCCGATGATGGGCAT
>JABABO010000218.1 GCA_014238195.1 Kordiimonadaceae bacterium
ACGAAACGGTGCTAAACCAGTGCCTGGGCCAATCATAATGATGGGCACTGAAGGATCGTTTGGCAGGCGAAAATGGTTGGATGGCTCTCGCACAATAGCTTGAATATAGTCGCCTACTTTGCGCGTGGCTAAATAGTTGGAACAAACGCCTAAATACTCACCGCTTCCAGACAGGGCGGGGCCTGCGACAACACCAACAGTCACAGAAAGCACTCCCTGTTTATTCGTCGGTGACGATGATATGGAATAATAGCGCGGCGATAACCATGGCACCATTTCCAAGAAAATTGGGAATGGTAGTTCGCAGGCTGGAAATTCTTCCAGCAAATCCAAGATCGATTTACGTTTGAGAAAAACATTTTCTCGGTACATGTCACCATTTTCTGTAGCAGGTTCTGACAGGGCTTCCAGTTTGGGTTTCGTTGCAGGACACTGGGTATGAATCGCAAGCACAGCAACATCTTTTCGGCTGGCAACGGCTTGAATTTCGCCGCAGACTTCAGCCAAACGTTTCACTGAAAATGTGCTCCCATTCGGGAACGGGCTACGGCGACCGCCTGTCACTTTAACCTTGATATACGTGTCATGGTTCAGACCAAAACAACGCAGCGCCCGTGCGACATTTTCTTCGCTGTTTGTCGGAACAACACATAAATGATCCCCTGGTAAATAGCTTTCCCCTTCGGGTAAGGCAATTTCAATATGACGGGTGGAGCGCTCAGATGGATTGTCACCTGATTTATTTTGCAGTTCATCGTTTGCTAAAATCTCCATCGCGACGGTACCAGCTTGCATGGCAACAGGATTGGCTTGTATGCTTTCAGCAATTTCAATATCATACAAAGGCTGCGCGTCAACGGATTTGGTAAAGTCTATCCCAAGATCAAGCGCCTCACCAATCGCAGGCATGACCCCATTGAACCAGTCATGAAATTGTCCGTCCATGTCTTCACGGGCATCAGCTTCGCCGCGTTCGCTCAAGCGCGTGGCACCTAGGGATTGCAGTGCATGATCAATCGCCCTAGGAACTGTTTGAAATGTCGAGGCCCAGTCACGGCTGCCACAGCCAAAAACTGTATAATGAGCTCCTTTCACATCATCTGGTGTGGCGCTTTCAAGCCAAGCACAAAACTCAGCAGCATTATCAGGCGGTGTACCGTTATAGGATGCGCACACAATCACCACAGCCCCTGCCGTTGGAAAATTACCCTTGCAGCTATCAAGTGATGCTAATCTGGTATCAAAACCGTTCAGATCACCAGCTTGCGCGATATTCCGTGCGAAGCCTTCCGCAGTTCCAAGATTGGAACCATATAGCACGGTCAATGGGGTTCCATGACTGGGGCGGCGGCTTGTGGCAGCTTCTTCCACATTTGGCTTGCTGTCATCATCCGCCTTTTGTCTGCGGATAATATCACCGCGCATTTTTACCTTAATGTTAAATCCATCAGGCTTTAACGAAAGCGTTTCTTTGATAACGAGATCGTAATTTTGGTGGTCATACAAATGAAAGCGCTGCAAAATCATCCCCATGACTAGGATCGCTTCCTGTATAGCAAATTGGCGGCCTATACAAGCACGCTTGCCAGTGCCAAAAGGCTTGTAAGCATAATCCGGGCGGTTGGCTTCAGCCTCCCCCAGGAAATTATCAGGATTAAAGCTTTCGGGGGTGTCCCCCCAGTATGTTTTATCGCGGTGCAAACTGGGCAACAGGACATTGACAAAGGTACCCTTGGGCAATTCATACTTGCCGCCTATTACTTCGTCTTCATACGGTGATACGGCAAAGGCTGGTGCTGTTGGCCACAGACGTAGGGCTTCCATAAGAACAGCACGAACGTATGACAGCTGACCAATTTGGGCCATCGTCGGGGCTACCGCAATATTATGGCCCAGCACGTCATCGACTTCGCGAGTGGCGCGTTCCAATATTTTAGGGTTTTTAAGCAGATAATAGATCGTAAAGGACAATAAACCCGATGTGGTCTCATGCCCTGCGATAAGGAATGTATTGATCTGATAGCGAATGTTTTCGTCTGACAAGCTCTCACCCGTGGATTTATCAACCCCCGCTAACATAAAATTAAGCAAATCTTTTTGGGCATTTTCGCCGCCCATACGCCGCTCACGGATAATGTCATCCACCAATTTATTCATAAAACCTACATCATTACCCATGTCGGCTAAGCGTTTACGCAGCATCACACTTTCAAACGGTAAACCCCGTTGCAGCATACATGTTTCTAACGTGCGCCCAAGCGCGTCAATAAAAGGATGAAAATCTTCGCGGTAGAAACTATTGAAACGATAATCAAACCCACATAAACCAATAGTATCAAGCGTAAGCCCTGTCATGTCATGGGCCACATCAATGTCTTCGTCGGAATTGAGGCGTTCCCATTTCAGCATCAATTGATCGGCAATATCAATCATCATTGGCAGATAATCTATCATTGATTTTTGCGAAAAAGTGGGCATCAAAATATTATGCGCTTTAGACCAATTAGGGTCATCGCTATCGCCGGTAAACAGACCGTCCCCACCAATGGCCCGAACACGTCTAAGAGGTCCGCGAACGGATTTTCCAAATCGGGTTTCATCACAGAGCTCTTTAACCAGATCAGCACCTGACACGATAACGACGGGCGAGCCCATCATATCCATCCAAAAAATCGGGCCTTGTTCTTCACTGATCGACATTAAAGACTGCAAAGGCATGTCAGGGTTGACCGTTAACATATTTCCAACAACAGGTCTTGTCGGCGGCTGCGGAATAGTCTGTAAGGATTTCTTTGGCGACATGATCACGTCTCCGATGCTAAAAGTGAAAAGGCTTAGGCGCATGGTTCCATATGTTTTGAGAAATAGTACAAAGTTACCAAGCCTAACTGCATGAAGCTAACACCTTCCTCGTATCCTGTATAGGGCCTCGTATCCTGTATAGGGCCTCGTATCCTGTATAGGGCCTCGTATCCTGTATAGAGCCTTGTATCCTGTATAGGGCCTCGTATCCTCTATAGAGCCTTGTATCCTGTATAGGGCCTCGTATCCTGTATGGGGCGTTGCATCTGTATAAGATACGGCATCCAGTATAAGGCCTGGCACCCTGTATAGTTCCTTGTGAACTATAAACATCGCGTAGCCTTAAATTTGATACAAGTCGGTAAAAAACTGAATCATACCACAGCATCTTTTTATTATTGACTATAAATTCAATTAATTATAATAATCGACGAAATAAGTACTTTTAAATGAACATACGTCAATAATTTAGGCTATATGGCTCACAATTATCAAAGAACTGGAGTGAAATGATGTTTGATTTAACTGGACAAGTTGCTCTCGTAACAGGTGGAAACGGCGGCATTGGTCTTGCTTTTGCCAAAGGATTAATAAAGGTAGGGGCAAAGGTCGCAATATGGGGCCGCAATGTTCAAAAAAATACAGCCGCCGTTAAGGCGCTTGAAGCGCTAGGCGGGGAGGTAAAGGCATTTGTCGCTGATGTGATGGATGCTGAGAGTGCTGAGACTGCATTTCAAAATACTGTGGCGCATTTTGGCTGCGTCGATATTTGTTTTGCCAACGCTGGTGGTTCTGGCAAGGTGGGACCACTTGCTGCACTTTCTTTAGAGGATTGGAAATTTAATGTTGATCTTAACTTAAATAGTGTCATCAACACGTATCAACCTGTTATCAAGCATTTGATTGGTCGCGGTGCCCCAGGCAAGCTTGTTGTGACATCATCGATTGCGGCCCGCATGGGAATTGGTATGGGTACAGGGTATAGCGCAACAAAGGCTGGGGTTACTGGTTTAACCCGCGCACTGGCCGTGGAACTTGGGCGCAACAATATTCAAGTCAACGCAATTTTACCGGGCTTCGTTGAAACTGAAATGAGCGTGAATACACCACAAACATTTCAAGATAGCGCCCGCCGCCGTACAGCATCAGGGGTGCTAGGAACACTGGATGATATGGAAGGCATTGCCGTATTTTTAGCATCCAAAGAAAGTAATTACATCACTGGGCAAGAAATCGTCATCGATGGGGGGCAATCTATTTTCCCCATGTAATGACCTCTTTCCAAATGTAATCACCTGCCGTTTCATTCTCGCTTAACCAAATCGGTGGGCCAAATTAATGGCAGGATAAAATGTTCGAAATTATGTGTACAGTATCAAAGCATTTTTTTTAATGTCTTCCAGAACTGGGTTGCTTCAAAAAGCTCCCCTTTGTTAAATTCTTTTATATTGGAAATTAATTGACCTTTTTGTATTTTTTCTAAACTTCTTGCCGCCTTTGTACTTTCTGATCCAGTTAACCCAAGGAATCGATTAATTTCTTTAAGATTTTTATTTTTAATATCCAGCAAAAATGTCATCTCGCACATACTTGAAAAATCAAAAGGCTGCTGGCTAAATTCTTCTAACCCTTGGGAGACCATTACTATTGAAACACCCTTGGAACGGATTTCCCTGAGCATTTTCTCAAGAATTTCTTGATATTTTTTTTCCTTGAATATGACATGAGCCTCATCAATCAAAACAACGTAACGCATTGCCCTCAAGCCATTTTCTACTTTCGTATTCTCCATGTTCATAAATGTATTATAGATATAATTTATGATCAAAAATAAAGATGTAAAACGGACTGAGCTTGATAAGTCTCCAGACAAGGATAAATACACATTTTGATCTAAGAAGTGACCCTTTTTATTCGCCTCAAAAATATTGTAGCGGCTTAGAGAATCTATTATTTCTGTTAAAGTGTTTCTTTCGTCTTCAACAATATTTAATAAACACTCATTTATTTCAGGCATAGTTGGATGTTCACCCGCTTTTTTATTTCGAAAAGCGTCTTGAGTTGCCTGCCTTAGATGGGCGCTTTGCTTAATACCAATATTGGAATATTTTCCAATAATATCAACAAATTTATCAATTCCCATTTTTTTATTGGTTTCATTTATACTATCAATAAATGAAAGTGGATTAACAGGAAAAGCTGTCGTTGGTGCATCTACAAATGTCGCTTTTGTACGATCAAAAAAAGGCTGTAGTTCATTGACATCATCCTGCTTCAAACCTTTGAAATCCAAATAAATAAAGTTGATATGATGATTTGATTTTTCGCTTATTTGACTAAGCAAATCTAAAGCAAACTGTGTCTTACCAGTGCCCGAACTGCCCGCAACAGCAATGTGATTGTTATTATACCTTTCAGCGTTATTAAACCCCAAGTTAATAGTTTTACTTTCATCAAGAGTTCGGCCAACCTCAATGTTTACGGGCTCAGAATATGAGTTTTTCTCAACTCGTTGATTACCGTTCTTAACGGAATCCAAGCTTACAGTTGCGGTATAAAGCATTGAAATACCGCTATCTAACCCTGATGCTAAAAAATCAAAGAATGAATACGTTGGGTTATTTTCAAATATCTGGCTTAAATGTTCTAGTCCGTGGTCTATGTGAAGCTTAATATAATTTTTTATATTATCATCCGTTTTATAAATTTCATAATGTTGGCAAATTAAAGCAACATAGAAGTCTCTATGCTTGGCATCAAACAAAATGTGGTCTTTATATTCCTTGCCCTTAGAATCGTATATGCCAAATTCAGATTGGCCAAATTTCTTTCCCAACTGGAGGGAATAAGTAAGTGCTATCCTAGCAATAACATTTTCTTTCGTGCCAAAAGATAATTTATTCGTTAGCGCCCTAACAACTTCTTGGTTTTTTTTTTTTTTTCT
>JABABO010000166.1 GCA_014238195.1 Kordiimonadaceae bacterium
GATTGATCAACACCCTGTTCTTCAGCAGCAACAATAAATAAGGCCAGAATTGGTAAAACCGCGCCATTCATTGTCATCGATACGGACATCTGATCAAGGGGAATACCATCAAACAAGGTGCGCATATCATAAATACTATCAATCGCCACACCTGCCATACCTACATCGCCCACAACACGGGGGTGATCACTGTCATACCCACGGTGGGTTGCTAAGTCGAAAGCAATAGACAAGCCCTTTTGCCCAGCTGCTAAGTTACGGCGGTAAAAAGCATTGCTGTCCTCGGCAGTTGAGAAGCCTGCATATTGGCGAATTGTCCAAGGGCGCTGTACATACATTGTCGGATAGGGACCACGAACATAGGGGGCAAGACCTGGTTTTGTATCGGTAAAGTTCAAACCTGCTGTGTCTTGATGCCTATATCGCGGTTTAACCGAAACACCTTCTGGCGTTTGCCAACTAGGGTCTTGTGTATCTTCACGGCTTTCAATTTCGGGGGATGAAAATGAAACTGCGCCAAAATTAGGGATGGTTGAGTGTTTCATGATGCATCCCCTTGATCTATCAGTGTATCCATGCAGGCCCTTAAAACCGCCAGAACATTACAGCCCACATAGATAAATCCCTCTACCCCAGCTTTTTGCAAATCGTCGATATTTGCAGGTCTTCCAGCAACTAGGATAGTCTTAAACCCTTGCTTTTTCAGGGATTGTACAAGTTTGAGGCCAGAGTGATGATAATCACCATCACTACCACACAGCACCGCGATTGTCATACCCTTGGGCGTATTTAGCATATCTGCAGTATCGCTTACCTGTCGTAGCGGCAATGCTTTAATACCGCCAGATTCAAACAAGTTTTTAGCAAAGGTCGCGCGTGCAGTATGTGCGGAGGCTGAGCCCAAAGTAATCAGTTGAACCGCTGGGCGGTGTCCTGTTTTCACCAAATAGTCATCGCTTTTAGCTCGTAATGTTTCAAACTCTGCTGCCGCACGTTGCTGGGTCAAAGGTAGGACAGTGGCACAAGCTTTTGATTCTGGTGTTACGAGTGATAACATCGGTTTTAACACATCAATAGGGTCTTCATCAATATTAGGGAATTCAGAAACACCCGTCAGCGAAGTACGGCGCGTAGCGATATTCAAGGCTTCTGCAGCCCATACATCACTGCACGCTTTTTGAACAGAGCCGTTTTCAAGACATGAAATTATGCCGCCAGTTAATTCCATATTTTTTAATAAATTCCATGACTTATTGGCAAGTTCAAATGTGATTGTTTCAAAAGCATATGATCCAGCAGCAGGGTCTATTACGCGGGATAGATAGCTTTCTTCCTGTAATATAGTCTGAACATTTCGGGCAATACGGCGTGAAGAACGCGCAGGATAGCCGAGCAAAACGTCATGGGGTAACAAGCATAAGCTATCTGCGCCGCCGATACTTCCAGCAAAGCAGGCGGCTGTCTGCCGCAATATATTGACCCAAGGATCTGCGGTGCTAAACATGCGCGTGCCTGTGATGGCGTTTAACTGAAAAATATGGTTCCTTACCCCGCATACCTCTAACACCCGATGCCATACCCGCCGAACCGCCCGGCACTTGGCTATGTTCATATAAATATCAGCATCTAGTGCGATAGAGATTTGTATTTGCTTTGCGGCGTTTTCTAAAGTCATACCAACCGCTTCCATAGCCCGAAGGTATGTCAAAGCTGTTGAAATAGTATAAGCGATTTCCATGGCAACTGTCGCGCCTGCCCCATGATAGATCGACCCGTCCGCGACAAATGTTGATATGTTTGGGAAAGATAAGGCTGTTTTGTCAGCGATTTGGGCTGCAGTCTTCAGCGCAGTTGGTATATCAGCTTTTAACCGGCCACTGAACGCAAGCGTACCAATAGGATCTATACCCAAACACCCACTGATCTTGTCACCTTCATATCCCGCAGCCTGAGCGTAACCAAGGTAAGCTTCGCTGACAGTTTCAAATTCCTCCCCCGGGCTAAGCCCTATGGGCACCATATCCAAATATATCCCAGATAAAATTTGAGCGATCTGGTCAACGTCCAAGCCATCATATGCACCATTTTTAAAACGTAGCGACAGGGATGTCGCCCCATTTTCGAGGTCATCTATAATCGCACTGTTGGCAGCAAATACATCGTTATCCCAATGTGGTACATTTATGTCCCAAGGACCTGTTCGTATATTTTCTTGTGGTTCAATATGTGCTGTTGTTGCTGTATAAAGACCGTGAATATCTATGCCATCAAGGGTTTTTGATGTCATCACTTTATCAAAGTCCTTGCCACCAAGGCCTTTTTTAACAAGCGCCCGCCAATCATCATCACTGCTAGGATAAAAATCAGATATAAAGTCAGTATACACAGTTGTCATCGATGATCCTTTTAAAGCGCATCTGGTAAAGTGCGCTTTCTTCTGTAAAGGTTTAACCTAGACAAACCAAGTCGCAATATCAATCATACAGATGTTATCATACGCACAACAGCCAGCACCAAAAAAACACCAAAGATAGCGCTAAGAATTGTTTTTGGTATTTGATGCGCCACTTTAGCGCCAATTGGCGCCATAATGACAGAGGCAGACGCAATAACAAAAGCAGAAGGCAAATTAACAAGCCCTAAAGTCCCGTTAGGCAACGCCGCAATGTTTTGCCCAGACATCATATATCCGACACTCCCCACCAAAGCAATAATCAGCCCAATCACCGAAGCCGTCCCAACAGCGCGGTGAATATGCATGCCGTAAAGCGTTAAATAAGGTACAGACAAATTCCCACCCCCAATCCCCATAATGGCTGAAACAAACCCGATAATCCCAGAATGTAGGTACTGCCACATGCCTTTTGGAATAGTAGACCCGAAACGCATACGGTCCATAGGCAGGAGCATTTTAATCGCCAGTAAGGTGGCAAAGGCCGCGAAAACATACACTAGTTCGCTCGTTTTCAATTGTTTAGCAAAAATGCTCCCAGCAAAAGCACCAAGGGCTATAAAAAGCCACCATTGTTTCAAGATAGCAACATCAACCGCTGCCTTCCTGTGATGCGCAAGTGCGCTGGATAGATTGGTCGCCATTATGACAGCAAGGGATGTGGCAATCGCAACATGCATCCGCCATTCAATTGGCACGCCCAAAGGCTCAAACACCACAAATAAAACAGGGATGGTGACAACACCCCCGCCAATTCCTAACAAACCCGCGAGAAATCCAGCAAGTAAACCCGCGCCCAGCAAGGGTATTAAATGTGGAATGATCTCTTGAAACATCAAAATCTCGTTCAATAATACGGGCATTCTAACGATGGAGATCGCCAAAAAAACGCTTAATCTCTCGTTTAATCATACAGAAACGAATGCTTAATCGTCGCGGTGCACTTTTTCTGATCTCTCGTGCGCTTCTTGGGCCTCAATCGTCATTGTGGCTATTGGGCGGGCATCCAATCGCCGCAGGCTGATAGGTTCCCCTGTCACTTTACAGTAACCATATTCGCCTTCTTCAATGCGGCGCAGGGCCCCATCAATTTTAGAAACAAGCTTACGCTGGCGGTCACGGGTGCGCAGTTCCACCGACCAATCAGTTTCCGATGATGCACGATCCGCTATATCTGGTTCGCGCAGGTTATCTTCTTGCAGGTTATGCAGGGTTTCAGCACTTTCACGTAGGATGTCTTCTTTCCAGTCGATCAGCTTAAGGCGGAAATATTCCAACTGTTGTTCGTTCATAAATTCTTCGGCAGAAGACGGCATATAGCCATCGGGCAATTTCATTGTCGTGTCTGAATCTGACATAGTCGCTCCCATGTGTGTCGCAGATTTTGGCTTATAACGCCAATCATCCCATATCTATTCTAGTCCTCGACCCAAAAGGCATGGCTATATATAGGAAAATCTTCCATAAGAGCAAGACGAAAATGGCAGAAACAAAGGGTTTTTTGTTAATATTCTTGTGAAAGAAATAAAGCGCATACTAAGTGCTTGATATTAAATACCAAGTTTGGCTAGCTCCACCTCACTACGGAGCTCAATATCGCTTAAAATATCACTCAAACGCTTGTCACCTGACGCATCTTTGTGATTTCTGGCCATATCAGCAAGCGCGCGCAAACGTGTGGCCGGAATCGCCCCTAGTAAAATGCCTTTACGAATTTCTTCTAAAGCATCCAGCATATCTTCAGCACGCGCTAAGCCCTTGGACCGGCCATCACTTGCTGTTGCGGATGAACCAACTTCTTGCAGCGATAGCAAGGCATCAACGCTGGTGAGGGGTCCTTGAGCGCCGACGCTGGCACTTGCGGTAGGTTTATTATCTGGGGTTTCTGAAAGTTCGGAAGCGAAGGACGTACCAGTTGTTGCTGATTTACCCTTAGACTTCTTAACAGTTTTTGACTGTATCTGACTTGGACCTGAAATTTTCATATCCCTAGTTTATGCAATCTCTGTACTGTGGGCAAGTCTTCAATATTTATCACATCAAACATGATAGTCATTTTTGACCTATCTACAAACCACATAGATATTGATGGTTAATATTTATGTTTATATTTCAGATGGTTACACCATTCGCATACTTGGCATAATAATGGCATATAAATACACAAACAGAACTATGTACGGCAAAATTATCCGACTATGACTTTAAAAGGAAGCAACATCATGATGGCTAGAAAGCGAATCTTTAGAATAATAACGTTCGTTGCCTTGATGGTTATGAGCTTTTCTAGCACACAATTAAGTGCTGCTTCTTCTCGTATTAAAGATATTGTTTCCATAGAAGGCATTCGCGACAATCAACTGATCGGTTATGGTCTTGTTGTCGGTTTAAATGGTACGGGCGATACGCTGCGTAACACCCCATTTACTGAGCAATCAATCACCGCCATGTTAGAGCGCTTGGGTATAAACACCAAAAACGCTGATATGAAACCCCAAAATGTCGCAGCCGTAATGGTTACTGCCAATCTACCTGCTTTTTCCAGGCAAGGTATTCGCATTGATGTATCGGTGAGCTCAATGGGGGATGCGGACGACTTGAAGGGCGGCACGTTACTCGCTACACCGCTTCTTGGCGCCGACGGTGAAGTTTATGCTGTAGCCCAAGGCGCTGTTGCTGTTGCTGGATTTAGTGCATCGGGCGAAGCGGCTAGCGTGGTGCAAGGTGTCCCTACAAACGGTCGCATCGCTAACGGCGGCATTGTTGAGCGCGAAAATTCATTTGAACTGACCGATATGACGTCAGTGAAATTATCACTGTTTAATCCTGATCTCACCACAGCCCGCCGTGTCGCGGCAGCCATCAATACCCACTTAGGCACTAATATGGCACGTGCACTAGACCCCGCCACGGTTCAGTTGGAGCGTGAAATTGGCTATGAACTGGCCCTTGTTGATATTTTAACTGACGTGGAACAGTTGGTTATTAAACCAGATCAAAAGGCGCGTGTTATCATTGATGAACGCACAGGCATTATTGTCATGGGCGCCGAAGTCCGTATCAACAGCGTAGCTATTGCGCAAGCGAATTTAACCGTCTCAATCAGTGAAACCCCGCAAGTCTCACAACCTGGTGCTTTTGCCCAAGGGCAAACCCAGCAAGTCGCACGTTCTACAATTGGTATCGATTCTGGTGATGATCGCCGTCTCGGTGTCCTTGAAACCGCAGTTACATTACAAGAGCTAGTCAACGGCCTGAATGCCCTTGGGGTTGGACCGCGCGATATGATTACTATCTTGCAAGCCATCAAAGCTGCAGGGGCCATGCAAGCAGAAATTCAGGTGATGTAAGATGGATTTTAAACACCTAACACCAAACGCCCTTGAGATGCAGTCAGCTTTATCGCAGGCGAAACTAATGAGCGCAAAATCGCAGCTTCATGCATCCCCTGCCAATGAAAAAGAATTGCGCAAAACAGCAGAAGACTTTGAAGCGGTCTTTATCGCTCAACTGATGTCCCCGATGATGGATAGTGTAAAAACCGATGAATTAACGGGCGGCGGCAGCGCAGAAGGTATCTTTCGTTCTATGATGGTGACCGAAGTGGGCAAATCTGTGGCTGCACGAGGTGGCATTGGCATTGCTGATAATGTTTACCGCGAGCTGTTAAAATTACAGGAAG
The DNA here is from genome assembly GCA_014238195.1 of Kordiimonadaceae bacterium. Taxonomy (GTDB): domain Bacteria; phylum Pseudomonadota; class Alphaproteobacteria; order Sphingomonadales; family Kordiimonadaceae; genus JABABO01. The sequence goes on from JABABO010000166.1 coordinate 6,135, forward strand.
GTTCCTAATGCCAGACGGTGCATCATATAAGAGTCTAAGGCAGCAAGGCGATCAAGGAATAGTTGCGTCCCCTTCAACTGACCCTGAGCCGTTGTTGAGCGGGCATGTCGCAAAATTAGCACAAATAACACGCACTTTAACGGATATTATTACCAAAGAAACGGGGTTATTGCACAAACGTAAGCCCCAAGTCGCGAAAACACTACACGGTGAGAAAAACCGTGTAATGGCTGAATACCGGGCTACCCTGAATAAAGTACAACAGAACCAACATATGTTAGGCGAACCCAAATCCCCTGCACGGCAATTTATCCGCAAATTAACTGATATATTGCGGGAAGCTTTGCGGGATAATGCCCGTATTATATTGCGCTTGAAAGCCGTGACCGAGGGCTTGATTAAAAAAGTTGGTGATGAAGTTACAAAACAAAACCGACCCCTTGTTGGGTATGGCCGCAACGCAACCTATAAAGCTGCTCCCATGGCACGACCCACATCCTTATCGCTAAACCAGATGATATGATCATGCAGGTCGCCCCCATCAATCCTATCAATACACACACTATTTTTTTACCTCAAATCGCTCAAACCCGTGTCATATTAAGTGCACTTTCTGGTGCTGCAAATCCGCAATTATCTGCATTGCATGCGACCAAATTAGCCCTACCGTTATCCGTTGCCAACCCTACACAAATAGGGTTTCAAAATGCACTACAGCAAGTTTTCATACCCACTGTACATGCAAACCCTATGGGCCAAGGCAGTGCGAATACAAATCGCAAGTCTAAAACCAAACGGCAGTCTGTACGTGCACCAAAATCAAAAAAATAAGGTTAATGTATAGCGAGACCAATGAATAATGAGTTCATTATTTATTGATAAGTCGAACCGACATAAACACTTATAGCCACATAAGGGGAAAAATTCACTGCATTTGGCTATAAGTGGCGCATGGCTATTCTGTTTCTAGACTGATCGTAATCACACGGCATTTTTTTCACACACTGAAATTTAAAAATATACATTGGGAAATTTCTGCCCTAAAAATCTGCATTATTACAATTAATGCAATAAAATCAGTTAGTTAAGTTAATATATATATTTGGCACATGACTTGCTTAACTATTATCAAGCTGAAAATCAGTGATGTGAAATTATCATGAAAGGAAAGGTTAAATGACCTTCTCAATTAATGTAAATGCGAGTGCCCTAGATGCACTACGCAAATTAAATTCAACAAATGACGAGCTAGCTGATACGCAAACTCGCATTAATACAGGCCTGCGTATTTCTTCTGCGAAAGATAACGCGGCTGTTTTTTCTATTGCGCAAAAACTGCGCGGTGATGTTCGTGGATTAAATGCTGTAAAGCAATCACTAGACCGTGGTATTTCAACGGTTGATGTAGCACTTGCTGCGTCAAACGCGATTTCGGATTTGCTCCTTGAAATGAAGGAAAAAGCCGTGGCGGCTGCTGACCAAGGACTTGATACATCAAGTCGCATAGCGCTTAGCCAAGACTTTGAAGCCCTGCGCGATCAAATCACCACTATTGTTGATAATGCTTCGTTCAATGGATCAAATCTAATTGACGGCAACGGCGATAATATTGTTGCCATTACAAATTCAGATGCAACACAGACGCTAACAGTATCGCATCAGGCCCTTGCACTGAGCAGTACGAATATTCCGATCACTTCAACGCAAAATATCTCAACGCAAACAAGCGCGGCGCTCGCAGTGACTGATGTTTCAACATCAATTGATAACTTAAATAGCGTTCTTACAAAATTCGGGGCAGGCTCAACAAGTTTGGAGCAAAGCCGCATGTTCGCTGGTCGCCTAGCGGATGTGATTGAAGTTGGTATTGGTAACTTGGTTGATGCAGACATGGCGAAAGAAAGTGCAAACTTACAGGCCTTGCAAGTTAAACAGCAGCTTGGTATTCAAGCCTTATCAATTGCGAACCAATCACCGCAATCGATTCTTTCTCTCTTCCAAGGTTAAACAGGGCTTAAACGCTCATGACTTCCCATGATAATATTCACACAGCACATGCTGGGCCTAACACAAGTGGCCCAGCAAACGCTGATCTTGAATACACTAATCTCAATCATCAAAAAATCCATGAATGGGACCGTGACAAAAGCAATTCAGCGATAAGAGTGCTTAAACCCCGACAACCGACATTACAGCATTACACACACGCGCCACATCCGCGTCAGACATAGCGGGATAGATAGGCAAGCTTAGTGTTTTTCCATAATATTCATCGGCCCCAGACAATGCCATAAGCCCGTATAAATTTGTATAATAGGGCTGTGTGTGCACGGGTTTGTAATGAACTTGTGTCCCTACATTATGGCCCTGCTTTAAGTGCTGCATCACCTGTTGCCGTGACTTATCAATCGACTTAAAATCAATAAAAATAGGATATAGGTGCCAAGCGCTTTGAGAGAAATCATTTCTAGCAAGTGTTTTAATATGATTAGATTTTTTCTGAAAAAATCGATCATATAATTCTGCAATCTCCCGTCGGCGTTGAATGAAGCGGTCAAGCTTTTTTAATTGGGACCGACCCAGCGCACACTGCAGATCCGTTGCCCTGTAATTATACCCAAGCACATGCATTTCATAGTCCCAGGGCGCATTACCCCCTGTATTCCAATTCATATCATGGGAGCGAATTTGTCGTAAACGATTTGCGAGGTCTTTGTTACGTGTTGCTACGGCCCCCCCCTCGCCCATTGCAATCGATTTAACGGGATGCAATGAAAAACACGCAAAGTCCTCATAATGTCCATTACCAATTTTCCCCATATTGCCCATATAGTCGGCACCTAATGCATGACAGCAATCTGTCACAACCTTTATATTATGCGCCTTGGCAATCGCTTGAATTTCATCCATTAAACAGCTTTGCCCATTCATATGGACTGGAAAAACAGCTTTTACAGCCCCGTTTGTTTTTTCAATCGCATTTAAGAATGTTTTTGGGGTTAATAACCCAGTGTCAGGGCACACATCGGCGAAAATAACGTCACCGCCTTGCATGCGCACAACATTTGCGGTTGCTAGAAACGTGATCGAAGGGACAATGACTTTATCCTTTTGCCCAATGCCTGCACCAATCGCTGCCAAATGCAACGCCGATGTGCCATTACTGGTAATAATGGTTTCCAGATCAAAACTGCGTAAATCCTGAACATAGGCGGAAAATTCGGATTCCATGGCATGAATTTGGCCCCCGCCCGTTAATGGCTCACCTGAGCGCATCAGATCAGCTACAGCTGTAATATCATCTTCCTCAATAGTATGCCGCCCATACGGTAGAAAGGATTTGTCATTGGTCATACATCAGCTCGCTTTGCCTAATTTTCTATGGTTAGGCGTTCAAGAATATCCTGCAAATCTTCTACTGACAGCCACTGACTATTTTCACCACTTGAATATTCAAAGCCTTCTGCCACCAATGGGTAACGATCATGCAAGTCTTCTTTCTTTCCCCAGAAGCTCCACTCTGGTTCTATAATATATCGGTCATCCAGTTCAACTGTATGTCTGGCGTTATCTTCGGTAATCATAATTTCGTGAAGTTTTTCACCTGGCCTGATTCCTACATAATCAAGTGGCAGATCGGGGGCCATCGCTACGGCGAGATCTGTAAGCCGCATAGACGGAATTTTCGGAACGAAAATTTCGCCCCCATCCATTTTCTCAAGGCATGAAAGGGTAAATAAAACTGCATCATCCAGTGTAATCCAAAAACGTGTCATGCGCTTGTCGGTTATCGGTAAAGCAGCTGCCCCTTCTTTAATTAATTTTTCAAAGAATGGAATCACACTACCCCGTGAACCCAAAACATTGCCATAACGCACCACAGAAAACCGCGTACCAGTCCCTGCCCCCAAAGAATTGGCTGCAACGAATATTTTGTCCGATGCAAGTTTTGTAGCCCCGTACAGATTTATGGGATTAACCGCTTTGTCAGTTGAAAGGGCTATGACACGTTTAACGCCTGCACGTATGGCTGCTTGCACTATATTTTCGGCACCTATAATATTGGTGCGCACACATTCAAATGGGTTATATTCCGCAAGGGGTACTTGTTTTTGCGCAGCAGCATGAATAACAACATCCACACCGCGAAAGGCCATAACCAGTCGATCAAGATCGCGCACATCCCCAATGAAAAAACGCACTCGGTCTAATTCATCTGGCCTTAAAGATTGCTGAAGCAGATAATGTTGGTATTCCCCCCGTGCCAAAATAATCACACGTTTTGGGTTATGATTGTCAAGAAGGTATCGCAGCATAGTCTTGCCAAAAGAACCTGTTCCGCCCGTAATCAGGATCGACTTATCACTTAAATCAACCTTGTTCTTACCAAATCTACCAAACACGCTGGGCCCCTTATAATAAATTAAGTCGCCTGCATAAATTGACCTACTTTAGCCATCTGTGTTGGGCGAAAATCATGAATTCATATTTTTAAGGATCATAGTTAAGATATGCTTAAAGTGTATTTAAAAACTGGGTTATCATAGTCATCCAGCACGGCTAATGCAGGACGGCGAGACGTTTCATCAGTTTCCCTTAAGCTCGTAAAACTGCGCATAAAAAATGTATCATCTATCGGTTTGCAATCGATCATGCCAATTCCAGCGCAATCAGACCGCTTCATGATCATTTCGGCCTTATGATGACCATCAGAAATAACCAATGTGCCATCGGTTAAACCCAGTCCTGTTGTTGCTGAAACAAGCCGCGAAACTGAAGCGCTGTGATTAATAGTTTTAACCGTTGCAGTTTGTTTTTTATTGGCTTTAATATAATGACGTTCTGCCTTTTGCCCACCATTTTTTGCTTCATAATAAAGGCTATTCATATCAAAAAATTCGGGATTAATCGTCATAAAACCAATATGCAAAGACCCATGCAAAGGAAACTTATGATCAAACTCATATTCAATTTCTAGGGTCTGGTTTTTACCAGAAAATACAAGGTGCTTTGTAATCGGTCCCACAGCGCTTTCAAAACAGAAACGGCACTGAATTTTATCGCCTAAAAGGGCAAATTCCACTGAATTTTCAACGTTTATTAGGTCCGTAATTTTTGGCCCTGCGACAGGCTCATACACCAAATGGCCCGTGTAGAAATCAGCCCCCATTGCAATATCATCGTAATAGCCATGACCGATGGTACCAACTATGGCTTCCCCCATATCCAAACTACTGAGGGGCGCATCACCAAACCCAAAAGCCTGCACAGCTAGACCGCGATTTAAATTCAATACCAAAAAACAATCGTTATAACGGAATGTCAAAAAACGACCTTTTCTTGCCACCTGATACATTGGCGAATTTTCGATAGCGATGTGGATATCAACAAGTGATAGAAAAGTCTGCTGACCTTTCGCCGCCAATAACCTTAAGGGCATTGTGTGGTTAAGCGGAATATGAAATCGCTTGAATTTTTCAGCCAGCTTTTTCCAACGTTTTTCAGTGATGTGAGTGCGATAATCGCTGGCAAACAATTCGAGAAAATCAAACCAAAAAGCTTTGTCCCTTACCCCATGGGCTTTGGCATATTCAAGGATGCGCCAACATAGGGTGTTTAGTTTTAAATCATCACGGCCAGTGGCCCCCCAGCGTAAAACATTATATTTTTTTTGTTTTTTAACGGGGATAGGCTGCTGCGCTGTCTCTAGCCGTAACTGCTGTGACCCGATCTCCCGTAAAGCTGCACTTGGCAGCACCATATCAATACTTGGTATCACGGCTATTGCCTTTAGTAACAAGTGGATACGCTGCCATTCGGCAAAACTTCGCGGTAAATTAGCTTCGGTATCAAAGCGACCGGGACGATAATCAAAAACTTCTGCGTCGCTTGTATATAAGGGTAGTGCTTGAGCACCGTTTGATAACATCCGTGTTAGATATTCGCTATATTCATCCAGTGATACTTCACCATGCGCATACCGTTGGAATTTTTGAAATCCCATTGCATCAGACCATAAAACACTGATGGTCTGATTATCTTCGCCCACTAAGGTTTGTGGCCTTAAGCGATACTGTGGGGACCAATCATCATGATAACTGGC
>JABABO010000077.1 GCA_014238195.1 Kordiimonadaceae bacterium
GCGGGATTACGGCTTTTAGGCGTGCCGTCAGCAAGAATAAAATATGTTATGGTTGCTTCTAAGCTTTTGATCCCTTGATTGTACCAAGCATCACCGCTAGGTAAACAATCACCAGCAATGATAAGCGCTGTCGCTGTGTAAACACGCGGCAAGCCAGGTTCACTATCGTTTGCAGTGCGCACAAGATGACGCGTTTGACGGGCGATACTCGTCAATATAGCAGATCTGTATACCGTATCACTTTTGGATAGGATAAGCGGTGCATGGGATAACCAGTTGATCAATCGCCGGGCTAGAATTTCGGGTTCCCATATTGCTTTGTGCCAATGATGACCCCATTTCTCTGGCCTTTGCATCCAAGCCGAGAGCAGAAATTCCGCTTTCGCGCGAGCGCTTGTCTGGTCGCTAATCTGGGCCAAATCCTGAAGCCAATGAAAGCTATGGGCATAATTTTGTATGGTTTTATTTTTACTGTTCAGGCTTTGCCAAAAGCTATCATTGATGATGACCTTTGTACCATCCACCAGCATCAGGCCATCAACTATCGCATGACCTAGTTTAGCATGACCTGGCGCTGGGTCATCCGGACTAGATAAAAGTTGGCCAATATGACGTCCAGAAAGGCGTGAGCGATATAGGGCCCTTGCATACCCCCATTCACGGAAAGTCCTACCTGCGTAGTGCAACAACCGTTTTAGAAAACTAGGACCTTGAGGGCGCACAATCGTTGCTTTGCGATTATTTTTATCAAGACTACGATGTCTTGAAACAGCTGTTGAACCTGCAATCTGTGATGTTGGGGCGTTTTGTGACATGTTTTGGACCCATATCCCCGTTTTATTTAACCCCGAAGGGCTTTGATATTATCAGCGTAGCAATCAGCCCCGCCTTTAAATGTCGCGCTGCCTGCAACAAGTACATCAGCACCTGCATCAATCACCCGCCTCACGGTGCCAGCATTCACCCCACCGTCAACTTCAAGGTCAATATCAAGGCCAAGTTGGTCGATACGTTTGCGAATGTTCTCAATTTTGCGTAATTGGCTTTCAATAAAACTTTGCCCCCCAAAACCAGGATTAACAGACATCACAAGTATCAAATCTAGGTCGTCATAAAGATAATCTAAGGCGGATTCAGCTGTCGCTGGGTTAAGGGAAATCCCAGCTTTTTTACCAAGGCCGCGAATTGCCTGCAATGTACGGTGCGTATGCGCCCCAGCTTCCGCGTGCACAGTGATTATATCAGCGCCCGCGTTTGCAAAAGCTTCAAGATAAGGGTCTACAGGGGCCACCATCAAATGTACATCAAATGTTTTTGGGGTATGGGGACGTAAAGCTTTTACCACATCTGGCCCGATAGTGATGTTCGGGACAAAATGGCCATCCATCACGTCGATGTGAATCCAATCAGCACCCGCAGCATCAACAGCGCGTATCTCAGCACCTAAGTGTGCAAAATCAGCAGATAAAATCGATGGGGCTATGCGGATGTTTTTTTGCATGAAGTGTCCTTAACAGTTAACAGTCTTTTCAGCAAGGCTTTGAGCAAGTTTCAGCAATTTTTGCAATCGGTTTTTTGCATTGTAGTAAATATTTTAGAATAATTACCACTAATCTATGACTGTATATTCAAAAACTTGATTAAATTTTAGTGAGACGGCAGGCAAAAAATCCATCCATACCGCCCTTTATACTTTCGATATTGGGGTGTGTGAAAAGGTCACCATCTGGTGTTATTAGGGCAGCAAGTCCCCCTATCTCATCGGCTGATATGGGTACGCGCTTGGCATTTGATTTCTGTGAGAGGAAGTGTAATATTTGGTCGAGCCCTTCGCTTTTTTCGAGTGAGCAAACGCAGTAAACAAGCGTGCCGCCAACAGGTAACAAATCAAAGGCATGGCCCAGAAGGCGGCTTTGTAGGGCTGTGAGTTTTTCGATATCCTTGTCTGATTTTGTCCACATAATATCAGGATTACGACGAAAAGTACCCGTTGCGCTGCACGGGGCATCAAGTAAAATATAATCAACTGGTATCTCAGGCTGAAAACAACTGGCGTCGGCTATAAATATATTCGCATTTAATTTGGTACGACTAAGGTTTTCAGACAAGCGTTTCATACGGTTTTTACTGCGGTCAACAGCACTAACAACTGCCCCACCAGCCGCTAGTTGCATCGTTTTTCCGCCTGGGGCCGCACACAGATCAAGCACATGTTTTGCCTGCACATTTCCCAGTAATTTAACGGGCAGACTGGCGGCCATATCCTGCACCCACCAAGCACCAAGGCTGTAACCTTCAAGTGCGCGTACATCGGTTAGTGCAGTGCGCAGTGTCCCCGTAGGCGTGATAACAGCACTTAGCGTACTAGCCCAACCTTCGGTATTACTGATGTCCTTTAAACTAATATCTAATGGGGGTACTGTATTTAGGCTAGTGGCTAAGGCCTGAATAGTTCCTTGATCGAAGCTTTGCTGCCAGCGAGTTCGCAACCAAACGGGGATGTTTTCAAGGGAATTTTCAGTCAGCCATACTTGCCACTGAGTTTTTTCGCGAGTGGCGCGGCGTAAAACCGCATTTACAAGACCAGAAAACCCATGTTCTTTGACTTTCAGGGTTTTAATGAGTTCTACATACTCATGGACACCAGCATGGTCAGGGGTCTCCAATAACAAGAGCTCAGCGAGCGCGATGGTCAGTGCAGCCCTAGTCCAAGTTGCTTCAAAAGGTAGGCCGCGATCTAATAATTCATCCAAAAGTTTAAGCAGGGCACCACGGCGGCGTAGCGCAGTCATAACCAATATTAAAACAAAGGCACGGTCCCGCCCGCTAACCCCAGCACCGTGCGTAATATCATCAAGTGCCACATCAAAGGGTCGCTTTTTTAACGTGACTGCCATTAGGATACGAACCGCAGCGCGTCGGGTGATTTGACCTTTGGGCAGGTCCTTTTGTAAAGCGCTATCTTGATTTTTTTGCTGATTTTTCATAGCGTCGTCATGACACAGTATACAGCCCTTGTAAAACGTTGATTATGGCTTTATGGCTATCAGCATCGGAGTGGCAAGATGGAAAAAACAACAATCACAATTTCAAAACAGTATAATGGGCCGCCTGCCAGCGCCAATGGTGGCTACGTCAGTGGGCTTATTGCGGCCAGCATGGCAGGGGCCGCTTCTGTGTCCCTCAAATCACCACCGCCACTTGATGTTGCCCTGACCTTATTAAGCGATGGTCAGTCCGCCAAGCTTATAAACGGTGACACCCTGATCGCTGAGGGCCATCAAACAGACCTTGACCTTAGGGTCCCAAGCCTAAAACACGGATTTAAGACCACACCTATTGCTGCCTTAGAAACAGGGGAATTTGAACCATTCGATTCCTGTTTTGTTTGCGGCAACAACCGTCAAGTTGACGACGGATTACATATCATCAGCAAAAGCGTTGAAAATCGTTCAGACCTTGTTGCAGGCCAGTGGGAATTGGACGAAAATATTAGTACTGATGGCTTTGTCAAACCAGAGTTTATATGGGCCGCGCTTGACTGCCCTGGGTATTTTGCCTGTGCGCCAGGCGAAGCGGCATTGCTCGGAAAATTCGATGCAGAAATTTTAAGGCCATTACCTTTGGCGGAACAAGCAACAGTGATCGGATGGGATATGACCCCTAAAACAAAGAATGGTCACGCGCTAAGCGGGCGCAAACGATTAGCCGGGACTGCTGTGCTTAATGCCAAGGGAGACGTGATTGCAAAAGCACTGGCAGTCTGGGTTAAGGTTACTAGAGACGTTATCATGAAAATGGGGATGCAATAAGCTTATGTCAAATCATTCCGATCACCGTGCGCAGTTTTTTATGAGTCGCTTCAGACTTTATGGTCAAAAAAATATGGTGGCACCTTTTGCTTTAGGGATGTCGTCGGGATTTCCCTTAACGCTTGTGATATCCATCATGGGGCTTTGGTTGTCCTATTCTGGGGTTAGTAAAAGTGATGTTGGCCTGTTCGCACTTATTTCCAGCTTTTATGCTTGGAAATTTATATGGTCACCAGCGATTGATAATCTGTCCCTTGGGCCGATTACTAAGATACTGGGCCAGCGACGCGGATGGCTGTTAACTATACAAGCCCTTATGGCCTTATCAATTATGGGTTTGGCACAATATGATCCCGTCCATCAGCTATATAATGTTGCTGTGCTTGCAGCTATTATCGCTTTTTTATCAGCCAGCCAAGATATTGTTATTGATGCCTACCGTATTGAAATTATTGAAGGGGAAGACCAGGGATACAGCGCAGCTGCTTATGTCTATGGTTACCGTGTTGCTAATTATCTTGCGGCGGTCGCTGTGCTCGCGGTCGCTGAAATATGGGGATGGCAACCAGCTTTAATGATTTTGCCATTATTTTTATTGCCAGGTGCGTTTGCCGTCCTTTGGGTGGGGGAACCTGACCAGCCAGAAATTGATAACTTTCTGGACACTGAATTGGCAGCTGTCGGTAAAAATACAATCACTGGACAGCTTTATAAGGCCGTTTATTTGCCTTTTAAGGAATTTACAAACCGCCATAGTTGGGCGCTGGTTTTATTGTTTATAATTTTGCTGAAAGCTGGGGATGCTGTGACGGCGATCATGACAAGCCCTTTGCTAGTGGAAATGAATTTCACCCCTGGCGATTTGCTTTTTGCCAACAAAACCGTTGGTATGATTACCTTGTTACTGGGCGTGGGTTTAGGGGCCATCCTTTATAAACGCATCGGCACTTACAAGGCTTTGTTACTAACCAGCATTTTAATGATGGTTACTAATCTTGGTTTTGCTTGGCTGTGGATGGGGGGAACTGAGACATGGCGCTTAGCAGTGGTTATCGGGTTAGAAAACTTTGCCAGTGGCCTAGGGACAACTGTTGCTATCGCTTATTTCGCCAGCTTGTGTAATATAAATTTTACTGCGACACAATATGCGCTGTTAAGCTCGCTCGCCGCGCAGTCCCGCGCGATTTTCAGCGCCCCCAGCGGATATGTCGCCGAAGCGGTGGGCTGGGTGGAATTTTTCGTCATTGCCACCTTCATGGCCCTGCCCGCTATCGTGTTATTATGGGTTTTATGGAAACGCGACATAGGTCGTAACCAGCTTAATATGGCGAGTGACAAAGGCTAGAATCAGCGCATGATAATTTATCTTTGTTGCTGGTATATTACACTTAAATTATTGGCTGGCATTTCTGTGATAATGGGTTCTTGAAACCCATGTTGGCGGGCTAGGGTCGTGACATCTTCAAGGGCGCGAACACCCCACGCGGGATTAGATGCCTTTAAGGATATATCAAAATCCGCGTTTGATGGGCTTGTGTGATGACCACCGCGCATATAGGGACCATATAAAAAAATACACCCTCCGTCATCTAGGAGCTTTCTTGCTTTTTCCAACAGGGCCACACAAACGTCCCACGGGGCAATATGAATCAAATTTATCGCAGCAATCATATCATACGGGGCTAAACTGTGATCAATCTTCTGGGTAGATAGAATGTCCAATTTGATTGCAGGCGCAATATTACATGCCTTTGAATGAGCCGCCCAAGCATCAATACTTTGTATATGACGCGCTTCAAGATCACTGGGTTGCCATGTGATATGGGGCAGTTTAGGTGCCATATGAGCTGCGTGTTCGCCCGTACCGCTGGCGATCTCTAATACTGATGATTTTCCCTCAAGATATGGAGCCATAACATCAAATATTGCCGCGCGGTTGCGGGCAGTTGCTGGGGCGTGTAAACGATTATCAAGTTTGCTTTCATCAGTATATGATGGATTAAAAAACCGAGCCATATTAACGGCGATTTCTGTTTTTAAAGTGCAAGATAAAATAAATGGGCACGACAATCGTTGCACCAAGTAAGATATATTCAAGCCCAGAATTCACCGTCCAGTTCCAAACATCGCTAACGACATGTCCTAGAGTGCCATAAATTTCACCAGGGCTTATTTTCAACCAATATAAAACGGCACCCACCACCAAAGACCAAACAATGAGCCGAATGCATAAGCGCAAATCAAAATGCTTCATGGGGCGTCCCCTATTTGCAGGCGTTCTGCTTGAAAGACAGCATCAATGCATGGTTCTGGTTCCATAATCGCCCCTGTATTGGTACGGGCGCTGATATAGTTTGCACTAAAGTGTTCCCCTGATGTCGGTTCAAAAAACACAATATCAACGACACAGGCCCCGCTCGTGTATTGCATGATTTGCACATGACCGTCACGGCGCACTAGCTTAGGTTCCCCAAGTTTTGTTTGCACAAAGGCTGGGTTTTGACCTAACAAATCCGTGCTACTTGGACTGGGCACATCAGGAAGTGTAGGCTCGGTTTCAGTCAGCACTGGTAGCGGTGCTTCTTCTGTTAAGGGGGGTGTGGTTATTACATCTGGTGCGGCAGGGTCACGTTGCGGCGGCGGTTCTGCGATTAGCACACTTGGTTGGATGTCCTCCCCCACGCAGGCTGTAAGAACAAAGACACTGATAAGAATAAAACTTCGACGGATCACTAATTAGCCCTCGTACAAATGGTGGAACACATGGGTCATAACCGATGCTGCTATGATCGGTGCTAATATATTTAGAAAAGGTACAGCAAAAAATCCAGCAATCAAAGCCCCAGCGATAAATATTTTATTGCCGTAATGCTTTCGTAGTTTTGTTACCTCTTTCATTTTCATATGACGGATTACGACCATTTCAAAATATTCCCGCCCGAGTAACAAGCCATTTACAATGATAAATAACGCCAGCGTGCCGATGTCGCCAGTCGTAGCAAACAAAATGATATAAGGAATTAAGGCAATGATATTTACAAGAATGACAAACAGCATCAATTTGAGCGAACCAAAGACAATTTCATACTGAGACACTTGGCGTGTGGCACGGCGATTTGGATAATATTCATCTTCAACTGCGTCAGAAACTTTATCGGCGAGCAAACCCATAACAATCGTTGAAATAGCGGGGAAAAAAAGATACCAGCTCAACAGCGTGATCATGGTTAAGCCGCTATTATCCAGCCAATCCCATCCCGATGTATATTCAGCAGGCCAGTGATTAAATATTAAATATGTAAGCGCTGCTAATGTTCCTCCAGCCGCAGCAAAACCACATAGGAAAACCCCCCTAAAACGCGGGTGGAGCATTTGACGCCAGGTACGGGATAAAGCGGTTGCAAGCATTTTTGTTTCCTCGTGAACTTTATTTTTATATGCCATGTCTTTGTGCAGGGTTTATCTTTACTTAAGATAAGATGTGTACACCAAGGATACAATGCCAAAAATACAGGGTGAAAAATACAATGCCAAAAATACAGGGTGAAAAATACAGGGCGAAAAATACAATGATCATCTTGTTATTTGACATATCTTGATTAGTGTGCAGCTATTGAAAGCTTATAATTAAGGGCAAATATATGCGCGATAAAGGCCAAGTTCTTTGCATCGGCAATGCAATAGTTGATGTGCTATGTAAAGTAGACAATAATTTCCTTTGCCAGTTTGGTATGGATAAAGGCGCGATGATTTTAGTTGACGAAGAAACATCGGCTAAAATTTATGATACAATGCCGCCTGCGGTGGAGCGTTCAGGCGGTTCAGCTGGGAACACAGCAGCTGGTATTGCTTCGCTGGGCGGCAATGTATCTTATATTGGAAAAGTAAAAAATGACCAGCTTGGCGGTTTTTTTACCCATGACCTACGTGCGCAAGGGGTTTCTTTTGAAACTGAACCACACGAAAATGGTGAAGCAACCGCCAGTTCGCTGATTCTCATCACACCAGACGCTCAGCGCACCATGAATACTTATCTAGGTGCGTGCGGGGCCTTGTGGGAAGCGGATATCAA